>JBKJUI010000474.1:0-3124 GCA_046590775.1 Acidimicrobiales bacterium | reverse complement strand
CAGATGCTGAGTGAGGGACGGGATTGCCGGGAGGTCGTGACGCAAATGTCCGCGGCCAGTAAGGCACTGGACCAGAGCGGCTTCATGCTCGTCGCCGCGGGCCTCACCTGGTGCCTTCAGAATCCTGAGCGTTCCGCCGCCGAGGGCTACGACCTCGCCGACGTCCAGAAGATGTTCACCAAGCTCGCCTGAGACCGGCTCTCCGCCGGTACCCATTTTGATCGTGGCGTGGCGCCGAAATGGAGCGCGCCCTGAACCGAATCGAGTCCTGCCGTGGCCGTGCTGCAAGATGTCGCAAACCGATCCGTCCTGGGTCCCGGAGCCAAGCGCGGAGACGGTCTGCTGGCCAGAATCGGCCGGGCCGCCGGCCGGCGCCCGAGGCGGGTCCTTGCGCTGTGGGCCATCGCCGTGGTCGTCGCCGCCCCTCTGGCGGTGACGCTGACGGGAGCACTGTCGGGGGCCGGTTGGGAGGCCCAGGGCTCCACTGCGCAGCGGGTACGCGACGAACTGCGGCGGGACTTCCCCCAGCTGGGGGCGGAGGCCGTGATCGTCGCCTTCCGCCAGAACCGGCCCATCGCAGAAGATGCTGCCGGGCTACGCAGCCTGGTGGCCGCCCTCAGCAACGGCGTCGGCGCTGGGCAGGTGGTCGATCCTCTGGCTGCCCCACCGACTGCCGGGCTCCTCAGCCGTGACGGTCGGGCGGCGCTGGTCCCGGTGATGCTTGCCGCCCGGGACGATGCCGGGTTACCCGAGGCCGCCGGTCGGGTGATGCAGACCGTCGACAGTGTCGCCCTGCCCGCCGGAGCCGAGGCCGACGCCACCGGAGAGTGGGCAGTGTGGCACGACTTCAACGCCGAGAACGAGGCTGCGCTGCACCGGGCCGAGCTGCTGTCGGGCCTGCCCACCATGATCCTGCTCTACGTGGCCTTCGGCTCTGCCATCGCCGCCGGTCTTCCTCTCCTGCTGGCCCTGGCCGGGATCGCCGTCGGTTTCGCCGCACTCCATCTCGGTACCGGAGTGACGCCGCTGTCGGTGTGGTCGATGAACTTCTCGATGATGATCGGCCTGGCCGTCGGCATCGACTACAGCCTGTTCATCGTCTCCCGGTACCGGGAGGAGCGGGCGGCGGGAAAGGCGTCCCTCGATGCCGTGGCCGCCACCCTGGCCACCGCCGGCAAGGCCGTGTTCCTGTCCGCGCTCACCGTTGTGCTCTCCCTGGCCGCGGTCTTCCTGGTCCCGGTCATGGTCTTCCGGTCGATGGCACTGGGCATGATCCTGGCCGTCGTCGCCACGGCGGCGGCATCGTTGACGCTGCTGCCCGCCATCCTCGTGGCCCTTGGTGACCGGGTGCTGGTGACCCGTCGCCGCACCTCAGACCGGGCTGGCGTGAGCCGCTGGGCCCGGTTGACCGCGTTCGCCATGCAGCGGCCGGGAGCAACCCTGGCTGCCGGGCTCGGCGTCTTGTTCCTGCTCGCCGGGCCGGCCATCGGCATGCGACTGGGCATGCCCGGGGCGCGGGTCGTCGATCGGGGTGAGCAGAGCCGCGACGGCTATGAGACGGTGGTCGAAGCCTTCGGTCCCGGAGCGGCGGCGCCACTGTTTGTCACCACTCCCGCAGCTGACGCGTCGGCGGTGCTCCGGGTGGCCGGGGCCGAACCCGGTGTCGTCGACGCCCGCGTCGTGAGCGAACCGGCGGCCACGGGCAGAACTGTCGTCCGGCTCATACCCTCTACCGCCGTTGACGACGAGGCGACGTCAGCGTTGGTGGAGCAACTGCGGACGCGCCTCGACGCCGAGGTGCCCTCGGCCGCCTTGGGCGGCCCCGGGGCCCAGAACCACGACCTCACCGCCGCACTCACCGGCGCCGCTCCGCTGGCCGTCGGGGCCATCATGCTGGTCGCCTTCGTGCTTCTGCTGGTCGTCTTCCGCAGCCTGATCGTGGCCGTCTCCTCCATCGTGTTGAACCTGGTCGGCGTGGCCGCCAGCTTCGGCTTCGCCACCCTGGTGTTCCAGCACGGCTGGGGTGCGTCACTGCTGGGGATCGAGCACCAGGGCTTCGTCGACGCCTGGGCGCCGTTGTTCTTCTTCGCCCTGCTCTTCGGGTTGTCGATGGACTACCAGCTCTTCCTGCTTGCCGCCATCAAGGAACGCCGGGATGCCACCGGCGACGCCCGACTGGCGGTGAGTGAGGGCATCGCCCGGACCGGGCGACCCATCACCAACGCAGCCATGATCATGATCGTGGTCTTCGTCGCCTTCGGCGTGACAGGACCGATCCCGCCGACCGAGCTGGGTGTCACCCTCGCTCTCGCCGTCCTTCTCGACGCCACTGTGATCCGGATGCTGCTCGTTCCGGCGCTCCTAGGCATGCTGGGCGAGCGGGTGTGGTCCATCCCCCGCTGGCTCGACCGGCTCCTCCCTCATGTCACGTTCTCGCACTGACAACGCCGGGAGTCCATCGGGGCGGAGGGGTCGCACCGGGGACCGTGGAAGCGAGGGCCGGGGCGGCGAAGTTGTCGCCGTGGCCCCTGATCCCCGGGCATGTCAGCGGCTAGCGTCAAACCGGCGATCGTTGTCCTTGAAGCCGTTACCGACTCACCGAGGAGCTCCCTGCTCATGCACCACGTTCTGTCGCGAAGTCTCATCGGCGCCGCCATCGCCGGCCTGCTGGTCCTGCCCGGCACCGGCCCGGTTCAGGCACAGAATGAAGTGGTCCCTGTGGTCGAGCCGGCCAGGCAGGTGACGAACGACGTACGCCCCGACCGCCTGTACAACAGCCCCGACGTCGCCGTCGACCCGACCAATCCCGAGACGGTGGTAATCGCGACGGGCGACGCCAGGAACGGGGGATGCGGCCTCCATGTGTCCCGCGACGCCGGTGTCACGTTCGCTCCAGCAGCCAAGACCTTTATGCCCCCCGAGCTCCCGTACTGCTTCCAGCTCAACTTCGGCCCGGCGATCGACCTTGCGTTCGCCCCAAAGGGAGAGTTGTACATCGCCACCGCCGGTTCGTCGCTGCAAACGGGTCACCCCAGAGGCCCAGTCGACGCCCTCACCATCCGGACCGCCGACCTCGGTCTCACCTACGACACCTTTACCACCGAGAAGGCCACGCCTATCCCTT
>JBKJUI010000447.1:0-2753 GCA_046590775.1 Acidimicrobiales bacterium | reverse complement strand
GGCCGGCCTCCTTCATCTGGTAGAGCCGAAGGACGCCGGTGGTGGTCTCCTCGGAGACGCCGCGGATGGCCGACCCGATGCCGGTCCAGCGCTTGGGGTCCTCCTGGAGGCTCCGCTGCAGCTTCCCGAGGATCACCTTCCACTCGTCGCTGTCATCGTCGGTGGCCTCGGGCACCTCGCCCGCCGCCTCGTACTCGGTTCCCTTGTGGACGAACAAGGTGGCGTCGCCGCCGTCGTCGAGGATGAGGTTGGGACCCGAGTCGCCGTCAGGCCAGAGCAGGGCCTGCAGGGTGCAGTCCCAGTACTCCTCGAGCGTCTCGCCCTTCCATGCGAACACGGGCACGCCCTTCGGGTCGTCGGGCGTGCCGTCAGGGCCGACGGCCACCGCGGCGGCGGCGTGGTCCTGGGTCGAGAAGATGTTGCAGCTGCACCACCGGACCTGGGCGCCGAGCGCGGTCAGCGTCTCGATCAGCACGGCGGTCTGGATGGTCATGTGGAGGCTGCCGGTGATGCGGGCGCCGGCCAGCGGCTGCTCGTCGGCGTGCTCGCCCCGGAGGGCCATGAGGCCGGGCATCTCCACCTCGGCCAGCTCGATCTCCTTGCGGCCGAACGCGGCCAGAGAGAGGTCTTTCACCTGGAAGTCGGGCACTGCTGCTCCTGTGGGTAGACGGGGTAGACGGTCGTCGATTCGGGGTTGGGACCAGCAGGCCCGACTCGGTGCAACCCCGAGGTCTCCAGGCTAGCGGCCGGTTCGTCGCAGGGAGCGACCGGGTAGCGCTCCTACCATGATCAAGGGTCAGAAGGTGCTCGTGCTGGCAGCAGACCTGTTCGAGGACATGGAGCTGCTCTACCCGGTCTTCCGGCTGCGGGAGGAGGAGGTGGAGGTCACCATCGCCGGGCTGACCATGGATGCGGTCCGGGGGAAGAAGGGCTACGGGCCGCTGGAGGTCGACACCACCGTCGACCAGGTCGAGGCGGGCAGCTTCGATGCCCTGGTGATCCCCGGCGGGTTCGCCCCGGACAAGCTGCGGCGGTCGAAGGACGTCCTGTCGCTGGTGGAGGCGTGCGATGCCGCCTCGAAGCCGATCGCCTTCATCTGCCACGCCGGCTGGGTGCCGATCTCGGCCGGCATCATCAATGGGCGCCGGGCCACCAGCGTCGACGCCATCCGCGACGACATGGTGAACGCCGGCGCCGACTGGGTCGACGAGGCCTGCGTGGTGGACGGGAACCTCATCTCGGCCCGCACCCCTGCCGACCTCGGCCCCTGGATGAAGGCGCTGCTCGCCGCCCTCGACGCCAGCTGATCAGCCGGTCCGTCGATCAATCAGGGGGTTCGGCCAGGCCCTGCACCAGCTTGTCGGCCTCGGTCTCGGTGAAGACCCGCATGGTCTCGCTGGTGAAGCTGCCGCTCTGGCCGGCGATGAGGGCGAAGCGGGCCATGGCCTCGTCGTCGGGAGCCTCGAGGATGTTGATGATGTCGTAGCCGCCCATCACCAGGTACTGCTGCTTCCAGGTGATGCCCATGGCCTTGGCGGCCCGCTTGCCGGCGGCCCGTCCGGCCTTGCCGTCCTGGATGCTCTGCGCACCGGGCGTCGTGAACTTCATGAGCATGATGTAGGTGCCCATTCGATCAGCCTCCGTCTCTGCGGCCCTCTGCGGCCGGCAGACACGAGCGTAGGAGCCCGAGCCTGTCGCGATCCCGTCGAACGGCCGCCCCGCCTGATTCGTCCCTATCGGCCGTGGCAGTGCTTGAACTTCTTGCCGCTGCCGCACCAGCAGGGGTCGTTGCGGCCGACCTTCTCGTGCTCGGACTTGACCTTCGGCTGCATGACCTCGCCCTCGTCGACGACCTCGGGCGGCGGAGGCGCCGGCGCACCCTCCTCCTTGGCCGCCTGCACGGCCTCGCGGTGGGCGGCCTCGGATCCGCCCAGGGACTGGACAGGCTCGGCCGGGCCCTCGAGCGACGCCTGGGACAGGTCGGGCTCCTCAGGGCTCTCGATGACGACGTCGACGTGCATGGCGTACTTGACGAAGTCGTCGTCGATGCTGGAGATGAGGTTGCCGAACATGGCGTAGCCCTCCTTCTGCCACGCCACCAACGGGTCCTGCTGGCCCATGGCCCGCAGCCCGATGCCCTCGCGCAGGTAGTCCATCTCGGCGAGGTGCTCGCGCCACTTCTGGTCGATCAGCTGGAGCATCACCTGCCGCTCGACCTCGCGCATCGTCTCGGTCCCGCCCTCGACCGAACCTTCGCGCTGCTCGTAGAACTCGGTGGCCTCGGCCAACAGGCTCTCGTGGATCTGCTCCGCCCCCACCGCCTCCGACAGATCGTCGACGTTGAACTTCGACGGGTAGTAGAGCTTGGCCTCGGCGATCAGGCCGTCGAGGTTCCAGTCCTCGATGTCCTCGGGGCAGTAGGACTCGACGACGTCGGAGAGAGCGGAGTCCAGCACCTCGAGGAGGTGGCTGCGCAGGTCCTCGCCGTCGATGACCCGCATGCGCTTGGCGTAGACCACCTTGCGCTGGGAGTTCATGACCTCGTCGTACTTGAGCACGTCCTTGCGGATCTCGGCGTTGCGTGTCTCGACGGTGTTCTGGGCCTTCTCGATGGCCTTGGTGACCATCTTGGCCTCGATGGCCTCGTCGTCGGGCAGGGCGCGGCTCATCACCCACGACATGGCGCCCTGCCCGACGACGAGGCCATCGAGGCCAAGATGGTCACCAAGGCCATCGAGAAGGCCCAGAACACC
>JBKJUI010000123.1:0-2786 GCA_046590775.1 Acidimicrobiales bacterium | reverse complement strand
CCGGGCCCTGGTTGATCTCCGGCGCCTTGACCGTGGTGACGGCTGCGCCGGCAGCGGGACCGGCCGCGCCTGCGGCCGCGGCAGCGGGGTCGGCCGGGGCGGCGCCCCCGACGGTGGTGGCGACCGGCAGGGTGGTGACGGCGCCGGGCAGGGTGGAGGTGGTCGGCTCGTCGGCGGCGCCGTCCTTGATGGCCACCGAGTCCTCGGGCTTCAGGAACAGGAAGGCCATGATGAGGAGCGCGAGGATCATCATGGCGGCGAGCAGCGGCCACCTCTTCTTGGCCGGCTGGCGCACCTGGCCGTCGAGGGACTGGCCGGTGTCGCCCCCCTCGACGAGCACCTGGTACGGCAGGGTGGCGCCCTGCTTCTCCCGCGAGGGCAGCCGCATCCGCAACGGCAGCTCTGCGGTCTGCCCCGGCCCGATCTGCAGTGCGGTCGGGGCGTCGAAGACGATGGCGTCGTCCGGATCGGTGGCCACCACCTGCACCTTGGTCGGCGCGTTCCCCAGGTTGTGAAGCACCACCACGCTGGTGGCCCGCCGCTTGCCGGTGGCCGTTCGAGGCCGCAGCTCGGCCTCGACCGTGCGGCTCGCGCCGACGTTCAGGTTGGCCTCGCCGACCTCGACGAAACCCGACGTCTCGGCCGTGGCCCGGATCCCGAGCGGCACCGGCCCGAGGGGCGTCCCGAGGGGCGGGGTGATGACCACCCGGGCCGTGGCATCGGTCCCGGGGAACAGGGCCACCGCCTGCGGCTCGGTGACCGACCAGCCGCCGGCCGACCCCAGGATGTCGAGGGCGACCCGGTCGACCACGCCGCTCTGGTTCACCACGTGGATGGTGAAGACCGCCTCCCGGCCGGGGTCGACCGTCTGGTCCTCAGGCTCGATCATCAGGGCGATCGTCACGGTCGCCAGGGTATTGCCCACGACACCCCCTTCGCTGGTCAACGAGTGGAGTGGTCCGAAATGCCTAAGTGCGCGGGATCTCCCGTTCGTCGAAGGTCTCGATGACGTCGCCTTCCTTGAGGTCCTGGTTGTTGGTGAGGCCGATGCCGCACTCGTACCCGGCCGCCACCTCGCGGGCGTCGTCCTTGAACCGCCGCAGGGTGGTGATGGCGCCCTTCCAGATGATGACGCCGTCGCGCAGGAACCTGACCTTCGAGCCCCGGGTGATGGCGCCCGAGCGCACGTAGCACCCGGCGATGGCGCCGACCTTCGGGACCGTGAAGACCTGGCGGACCTCGGCCTCGCCGGTGATGACCTCCTCGAACTCGGGGGCCAGCATCCCGATGATGGCGGACTCGACGTCCTCAAGCAGCTTGTAGATGATCTCGTAGGTCCGGATCTCGACGTCGGTGCGCTCGGCCGCCTCACGCGACTTGCGGTCGGGACGCACGCTGAAGCCGATGATCGTGGCGTTCGAAGCGGCAGCCAGCTGCACGTCGTTCTCGGTGATCCCGCCCACGGCCCGGTGGACGAAGCTGAGCTTCACCTCGTCGCGCTCGAGCTTGCGCAGACTCTCGGTGACCGCCTCGAGCGAGCCCTGGACGTCGGTCTTCACGATCAGGTTGAGGGTGGCGGTGCCGCCCGACTGGATCTGCTCGAAGATGTCCTCGAGCTTGGCGCCCCCGCCGACGTGGCCCATCACCGAAGCGGTGGACCGCTGCTCGCGGAAGCGCTTGGAGTTGGAGCGGAGCTCGCCGACCGTCCGAGCCGTGGCCTGGTCGGTCGTGACCCGGAACTCGTCGCCGGCCGAAGGGGGCTCGTTGAAGCCCAGGATCTGCACCGGCATCGACGGGGTGGCCAGCTTGACCTGCTTGCCCTTGTCGTCGATCAGCGCCCGCACCTTGCCCCAGGCGGAGCCGGCGACCACGAAGTCGCCCACGCGGAGCGTGCCGTTCTCGACGATGACCGTGGCCACGGGGCCCCGGCCGACGTCGAGGTTCGCCTCGAGGACAGTGCCGAGCGGCTTGCCCTCGGGGTTGGCCAGCAGCTCGCCCTCGAGAGCGATGTCGCCCTGGAGGATGACCTGCTCGAGGACCTCGGTGACACCGTCGCCTCGCAGGGCGCTGATCGGCACCATCGGAACGTCGCCGCCCCAGTCCTCGGGGTTGAGGCCCAGCTCGGCCAGCTGCTGCTTGACCCGGTCGGCGTTGGCGTCCTCGCGGTCCATCCGGTTGATGGCCACGACGATCGGCACCTCGGCCGCCTGGGCGTGGGCGATGGCCTCACGGGTCTGCGGCATCACACCGTCGTCGGCCGCCACCACGAGGATGACGATGTCGGTGACCTGGGCGCCGCGCGCCCGCATCTGGGTGAAGGCGGCGTGGCCGGGCGTGTCGATGAAGGTGAGGGACCGCCCGTCGAGCTCGACCTGGTAGGCGCCGATGTGCTGGGTGATCCCCCCCGCTTCGCCGGCGACGACGTTGGTCTTGCGGATCTTGTCGAGCAGCGTGGTCTTGCCGTGGTCGACGTGGCCCATGACGGTGACGACGGGAGGTCGCGACTGCAGCGACTCCTCGGGGTCGTCCTCGTCGTCGAAGTACTTGAGGGCGAGCTCGGCCTCTTGGGCCGTGCCCGGCTCGACCAGCACCACCTCGGCGCCCAGCTCGCTGGCGAACACCTCGATGGCCTCGTCGGAGAGGGGGACGGTGGCCGTGACCATCTCGCCGTGCTGGAGCAGGAACCGCAGCACGTCGGCCGGGGTGCGGTTCAGCTTGGGCGCGATGTCCTGCGCGGTGGAGCCGCGCTCGATGACGATCTCGCCCTCGGGGATCGGGGCGTCGAT
>JBKJUI010000486.1:0-3292 GCA_046590775.1 Acidimicrobiales bacterium | reverse complement strand
TGATCCCCCGGCCGATCCACGTCTCGAAGATGTCGCGGCACGCACCCCACAGCGCCATGCGGTCGGCTTCGTCGTCCGGCCAGAAGTTGATCGGGTAGATGTCCTGGTACTTCTTCGCCAGGTACTCGGCGTAGGCGATCGTGCCGTCGGAGCGGGAGTGGAACCACTCGGGGTGCGCCTTCACCCAGGGGTGGTCGGGGCTGCACTGGAGGGCATAGTCGAGGGCGACCTCGAGGCCCAGGGCGGTCGCCTCGTCGACCAGGTTGGCGAAGTCCTTCAGCGTCCCGAGCTCGGGGTGCAGCTCGGTGTGACCACCCTCCCCGGAACCGATGGCCCACGGGCTCCCCGGGTCGTCCGGCCCAGCGACCAGGGTGTTGCCGGGGCCTTTCCGGTGCGACCGGCCGATCGGGTGGACGGGCGGGAAGTACACGATGTCGAAGCCCATCGCCGCCACGTCGTGCAGCCGCTTGGTGGAGCCGACCAGGCCCCCTTCGGATCGGGGGAAGAACTCGTACCAGGCGCCGATCGCCGCTCGCTCCCGGTCGACCCACAGCGGGGTGGCCGGCGAGGCGACGACGTCGGAGGGCCGCTGCGGGCCGGCCATCCGGGCGGCCACGGCCGGGTGCTCGACGTGCTCGAACCGGCCGCGCTGGTCCAATGTCGCGTCACGCAGCGCCGCGACACCGGTCCCCAGCTCGTCGTCGTGCCGCTCCTCGAGCAGGAGGGCCCCGTCCTCCAGCTCCACCGTGACGTCGAGCCCCGCCTCGAGCTTCACCTCCGTGCCGTGCAGCCAGGTGCCCCAGCGATCCTTCCACGCCTCGACGATCAGCTCGTGGGGGCCGATGCGCTCCGGGCGCATGACGCCCTCCCAGCGGTCGTTGCCGACGTCGGCAAGCGGTGCCGACGACCAGGCGGGGTCGTCGACGTGGTGCCAGCGCACCCGCCCGGCCAGCAGGTCGTGCCCGTCGGCCACCAGGTCGCAGGACACCTCCTGCTCCTCGCCGGCCACCGCCTTGGCTGGTTCGCCGCTCGGGGTCGTGGGTCGGACGTCGTCGATGGCGATGCGGCCGAGGAGGATCACATCTCCGGGTTACCACGCTCGGACCGTGAACATGGCCCGGCGGCGGGTCGGCTGCGACTCGGTAGGTTGGCCGCCCATGAAGGCGCTCCGCAGCTTCACGGTCCACACCCGGCTCCCGGCGCCGTTGGCCCCCCTCGGCGCCCTTGCGCAGAACCTTCGCTGGTCGTGGGACGAGCGCACCCGTGACCTGTTCCGCTGGGTCGACCCAGCGGTGTGGGAGGAGACCGGGCACGACCCGGTCGGCCTGCTCGGCCGCGTCCGACCCGAGCGCTTCCGCCAGCTCGCCGACGACCCTGCCTTCATGTCCTTCCTGGGCGAGGTCCACAACGAGCTCACCCGCTACCTCGAGCGTCCCCGCTGGTTCCAGAACAAGGGGGCCTCGCCCCTGCGCTCGATCGCCTACTTCTCGCCGGAGTTCGGCATCGCCGAGGCTCTGCCCCAGTACTCCGGCGGGCTCGGCGTGCTGGCCGGCGACCACCTGAAGGCCGCCAGCGGCCTCGGGGTGCCGCTCATCGGCGTCGGCTTGTTCTACAAGCAGGGGTACTTCCGCCAGTCGCTGAACACCGACGGCTGGCAGCAGGAGACCTTCCCGGTCCTCGACCCGTTCTCGATGGCCCTCACGCTGCTCGAGGGCGTGAAGGTGACCGTCGACCTGGCCGGCCAGCCCCTCACCGCCCAGGTGTGGCGGGCCGACGTCGGCCGGGTCCGGCTCTACCTCCTCGACAGCGACGTCGAGGACAACGACCCCGAAGGGCGTTTGGTCACCGACCGGCTCTACGGCGGGGGCACCGAGCACCGCCTGCGGCAGGAGATCCTGCTCGGCATCGGCGGTGTGCGAGCGCTGCTCGCCGTCGGCGAGGAGGCCCAGGTCTTCCACACCAACGAGGGCCATGCCGGCTTCCTCGGCCTGGAGCGCATCCGCCGCTTCGTGAACGAGGAGGGCCACGGGTTGGCGCTGGCCGAGGCCATCGAGGCATCGCGGGCGGGAACGGTCTTCACCACCCACACGCCGGTGCCCGCCGGCATCGACCTGTTCCCGCGCGAGCTGATGGAGAAGTACTTCACGACGTGGGCCGAGGACTGCGGCGTCACCATCAGCCACCTCATGGAGCTGGGCCACGCCCCCGGCCAGAACGCCGACCAGCCGTTCAACATGGCGGTGATGGGCCTTCGCCTGGCCGGGCGAAGCAACGGGGTGTCCAAGCTGCACGGCGCCGTCAGCCGGGGGATGTTCTCCCACCTGTTCCCGGGCGTGGCGCCCGAGGAGACGCCCATCGGGTCGGTGACGAACGGCGTCCACGGGTTCACCTGGGTCAGCCCCGAGATCAACGACCTGTTCACCCGCCACCTGGTGCCCTCGTGGCCCGAGGCCGACGCTGCGACCTGGGCCCGGATCGACGGCGTGGCCGACGACGAGCTGTGGCGGGTGAAGGAGCAGGGGCGCAGCCGCCTCGTCGAGTTCGTGCGCCGCCGGTTGCGCAGCCAGGCACTGGCCAAGGGCCTCGACGCCGACGTGTCGTGGTGCGAGGAGGCGCTCGACCCCCGCATCCTCACCATCGGGTTCGCCCGCCGCTTCGCCACCTACAAGCGGGCCGACCTCCTGCTCTCGCAGCCCGAGCGCCTGGAGCGCCTACTGCTGTCGGCCGAACAGCCGCTGCAGCTGGTCTTCGCCGGGAAGGCCCACCCGGCCGACGACAACGGCAAGGAGCTGATCCGCCGCATCGCCCAGTTCGCCCGCCGGCCCGAGGTCCGCCACCGATTCGCCTTCGTCGAGGACTACGACATCGCCGTCGCCCGCCTCCTCTACCAAGGCAGCGACGTGTGGCTCAACAACCCGCGGCGCCCGCTCGAGGCCTGCGGCACCTCCGGGGAGAAGGCCACCTTGAACGGCGCCCTCAACTGCTCGGTGCTCGACGGGTGGTGGGACGAGATGTACGACGGCACCAACGGCTGGGCCATCGCCTCAGCCGAGGGCGAGCAGGACCTCGAGCGCCGCGACCGCTTCGAAGTCGAGTCGCTGTTCGACCTGCTCGAGCAGCAGATCGTGCCGCTGTTCTACGCCCGCGAGGGTGGCCCGGTGCCGCGCCGCTGGATCGCCCGCGTGAAGCACGCCTTCGCCACGCTCGGGCCCTTCGTCACCGCCAGCCGCATGGTGCGCGAGTACACCGAGCGCCTCTACGAGCCCGCCGCCATCGCCGCGGACCGCGTCGG
>JBKJUI010000397.1:0-3691 GCA_046590775.1 Acidimicrobiales bacterium | reverse complement strand
GTCTGCCCGTGCTCGACGGTGACGGCCTCCAGCCGGCTGACGAGATGACCGTCGCGCTCGTCGTCGGCGGCGACCCCGGCGGTGTGGAGCGCCTGGAGGCGCTCGTCGACGGTGGTGAGCATCGCCGCGGCCTGGAGCTCGCGACGCTCGGCCTCGGCCTCGACGGCTTCGGCCAGGGCGATGATCCGCTCCGACAGGGCAGTGGCGTCGGCGGCCTGCGCCGTCTCGATCCGGCTGACCGCCTGGTCGAGCGTCGTGGCCACGGTGTGGCGGAGGTCGTCGAGCTGGGCCTGGCGGGCGATGGCGTCGCTCGTCAGGGGCCCTTCGAGGGCTGCGACCTGCTCGAGGACCCGGTTGGCGTCGGTCGCTCGGGCTGCCTCGACGTCACCCAGAACCCGCTCGACGGTGGCTGCGAGGCCGATGCGCAGCTCGTCGGCCTGGGTGCGGCGCAGGTCGGCGTCGCGCTGCAGGGGCTCCTCGAGGGCGTCGATCCGCTCCAGGATGCGCTCGCCGTCGGCGCGATGGGCCTGGTCGACCTTGGCGACCGCATGGGACACCGCCACTGCCAGGGCCTGGCGCAGCTCGTCGCCCTGGCTGCGTCGCCGCTCGGCGTCCCGTTCGAGGGCTCGCTCGAGGGCATCGAGGATCGAGGCCTCGCGGTTCCCGGGCCCTTCCAGCGCGGCGACCTGCTCGAGCACCCTGGTGGCGTCGGCCGCGCGCGCCGCCTCCATGACACCCAGGGCCCGCTCGACGGTGGTGGTGAGGCCGGCCCGCACCTCGTCGGCCTGGGCCTTGCGTCCCTCGACATCGCGGGTCACGGCCTCGGCCAGGGTGGCCACCGTCGCCAGGAGGCGGCCGGCGTCGGTCGTGCGGGCCGCCTCGAGCTGCGCCAGCGACTGCCCGATGGCCGCAGTGTCAGCGGCGCGGGCCGCCTCGACCTGAGCGATGGCCTGCTCGATCGTGCCGGTGACGGTGGTGCGAAGCTCGACGGCGGCGGCGGCGACGGCCTGGACCAGCTCCTCGGCCTGGTCGCGCTGGGCGGCGCCGCGCCGCGCCGGCTCCGCCAGGGCGCGCTCGCCCTCGGCGCGATGGGCCTGCTCGACCTTGGCGACGGCATGCGACACCGCGGTGGCCAGGGCCTGGCGCAGCTCCTCGGTCTGAGAGTGGCGGGCCTCGGCGTCGACGGCCAGGGAGGCAGCGAGCGCCTCGACCTTCTCGATCAGCCGCGGCGCCTCGGTCGTCGCCGCGGCTCCCTCGATGCTGCGCTCGAGGGAGGCCAGGGACGAGCCGGGCGGGGCCAACTCCTCGAGCCGGGAGGCCAGGGCGTCGAGGCGGCGACCCAGCTCGCTGACCTCGTGCGGCGGCTTGGGCTGCTGGATGCGCTCGGCCAGGATGGCCAGGGCCCGGCTCACAGCAGAGAGCTGGGCCTGCACCGGGCCGAGCCGGTCGGAGACGGCCCGGCTGACCAGCGCCTCAACCTCCCGGCTGCCGGGCCAGAACGGCTCGGGGCTGTCGCTCACCGGCGCATCTTCGCAAATCGCCCGGCCAGCGGCACGGCCGAGGCCGACCTGGCCCAGCGGGCGCTGAGCTCCACCGCGGCGGCGCCGGCGGCGGCGATGGCCAGGGTCTCGGCGAGCAGGCTCATCGGGATGGTGAGGGCGAAGTACTCGCGGGCCGGCGCCACGACCAGGGTGAGCACCGCCAGACCGGCCATGGCCGCCAGGAGCGCCACCTTCCACGCCACCCAGGGGCGGGCCAGGACGCCCAGCAGCCACAGGGCCACGACGAGGGCGCCCACCGTGGCGGCGGTCTGGCGCTCCTGGACCGGGACCCCGGCCAGGCTGGCGGCGACGTAGGTGACGAAGATCGTCGCCCCGATGGCCAGGCCGGACGGCAGGGCCAGGCGCAGCACCCGCCGCAGGAACCCCGGCCGATGGCGCTCGCCGCTGGGGCCGAAGGCGAGGAAGAAGGCCGGGATGCCGATCGTCAGGCTGCTGATGAGGGTCAGGTGGCGGGGGAGGAACGGGTACGGGAAGCTGGCGATCGAGGTGGCCAGCACGAGGAGGAAGGCGTAGACGTTCTTCGTGACGAAGAGGTTGGCCACCCGCTCGATGTTGGCGATCACCCGGCGCCCCTCGCCCAGCACCGACGGGAGGTGCGAGAAGCGGCTGTCGAGCAGGACGAGCTGGGCCACCGCCCGGGTGGCGGGGGCGCCCGATCCCATGGCCACGCCGATGTCGGCGTCCTTCAGCGCCAGGGCGTCGTTCACGCCGTCGCCGGTCATCGCCACCGTGTGGCCACCGGCCTGCAGCGCCCGGACGAACGAGCGCTTCTGCTCGGGCGACACCCGCCCGAACACGGTGCGCTCCTCGATCACCTCGGCCAGCCCCGCCGGGTCGTCGGGCAGCGTGCGGGCGTCGACCGGCTCGCCGACCTCGAGGCCGACCTCGGCGGCGATGTGGCCCACCGTCACCGGGTTGTCGCCCGAAAGCACCTTGATGGTGACGCCTTGCTCGGCGAAGTAGCGCAGCGTCGCCGCCGCGTCCGGCCGGATCCGCTCCTTCAGGGTGGCGAGGGCCACAGCCTGGAGGGGCTCCGACAGGGTCTCGCCTTCGACCGGGGCGGGCGACCGGCCGAGCACGACGACCCGCCGGCCGGTGGCGGCCAGCTCCTGGACGCGGCCCCGGGCCGGGTCCTCGGCGGCCAGCAGCACGTCGGGGGCGCCGAGCACCCACCAGCCCCGCTCGGAGAAGGCGGCCGCCGACCACTTGCGGGCTGACGAGAACGGCACCCCGCCGCTGCGCTCCCATCCAGAGGGAGCGGGCAGCGCCTCGGCGATGGCCCTGGTCGTCGCATTGCCCTCGGGGTCGGCGGCGAAGGCTCCGAGGGCCTCCTCGGCCTCGGCGGAGGTGTGGCCGTCGAGCGGGTGCACGGCCTCGAAGGTGATGTCGCCCTCGGTGAGGGTGCCGGTCTTGTCGAGGCACACCACGTCGACCCGGGCCAGGCCCTCGACCGCCGGCAGCTCCTGCACCAGCACCTGGGCGCGGGCGAGCTTCAGCGCGGCCAGGAGGAACGAGATGCTGGTGAGCAGCACGAGGCCCTCGGGCACCATGCCCACCAGGGCGGCCACGCTGCCGCTCACGGCGTCCCGCCAGCCGTCGGTGGTGCGCCACTGCGACCAGAGGAGCAGCGGGGTGGAGCCGGCGATGACCCACGTGGCATAGGTGATGAGCTTGTCGACGGCGTCCTGGAGCTCGCTGCGGATGCGGGTGAAGACCTTGGCGTCGGCGGCGATGCGGCGGGCGTACGCGTCGCTCCCCACCGCGTCGGTCGTGAACGAGCCGCTGCCGGCCACGACGATGGCGCCGGACAGCACGCCGTCCCCCGGCTCCTTGGCCACCGGGTCGCTCTCGCCGGTGAGCATCGACTCGTCGACCTCGAGGCCGTCGGTCGCCACCACGGGACCGTCGGCGGGGGCCTGGTCTCCCGCCCGCAGGAGGACGAGGTCGTCGAGCACCACCTCGCCGATGGCCACCTCGACGTTCGTCCCGTCGCGCCGCACCCTGGCCGTCGGGGCGTTCAGGACGGCGAGGCGGTCGAGCGTGCGCTTGGCTCGCGTCTCCTGGACGATCCCGATGAGGGCGTTGGCCACGACCACGCCGAAGAAGGCGGCATCCTGGATTCGGCCCGT
>JBKJUI010000482.1:0-9537 GCA_046590775.1 Acidimicrobiales bacterium | reverse complement strand
CGAGCCGGAGGTGGTACGCCCGGCGCTGGCCGAGGCGGCATTAGGTAAGAGCGCCGGCTGAGGCGGCGGACCTCGAGTAGGCGGGGACTTCGGGCTCGGGGCAGAGCCAGCTCAGACAGGCGGGCTGCGGGTCTGGTCTTGGGCGGCGTCGAGCGGCGGGATGGCAGCCATCGGCTGGAGGGTGAAGGTGCGTTCGAGATGTGTGGCGTCATCGACGAACGTGGTAGTGAAGTCGGAGCCGGGCTGCAGGCCGGCCAGCTCGTCGCCGATGACCTGGTCGACGCGTTCGGTCATGGTGGGCCGGCCTTCGTCTCGGTGGACGCGGTCGGCGTGGCCATCGACGAACGCGGCCCAGCTGGCCATGTCGCCGGCCAGTGATTCCCGAGCGATCGTCCAGTCGGCGTGGATCTCGGAGCGCCCGGTCGGTAGACAGTCGGGTTGGTGGTTGTTGACGGCCCAGTACTCGGCTGGTTCGTCGGTGGTCATGGCTCGGGCTGCTCCCGTCTCGACGAGGGTCTCGGCGCATTGGTCCACGCAGTCGGCGAGCTGGCGGGCGGTGGACCAGGGAGCTGCTCTTCCTGCGGCGTCCTGGTGTGGACCGGGGTGGCACCGATGAAGGTTCGCGTGTCTGACCAGTCCTGGTGGCCCGTGGCGGCCGCACGTAACCGGCCTCCGCCTCGTGAGCACGCCGACCTCGACGACCTGCTCATCGAACAAGGCCCGGCGCCCGAGCATCCGATTCACGTGTTATCTGGCCGAAAAGAGCACTTTGGCCCAGGGGCAGGAGCCGGGACTCGTTGCCACCGCAGGTCACGGTTCGGTCAGGCGCCGCGGGTCACGTACTTCTTGATGCAGTGGACGACGCCCAGGCGGGAGGCGAAGGGGTTGAAGTCCCCGAGCATGTGGACCGTGAAGCCGAGACCCTCCCAGAGGGACTTCGTCTCGGCGTCGATGGTGGCGAGGTCGGCCTGGTCACCATGGCCGAATGTGGGCAGGTAGACCTGCTTGCCGACGGACGTGCTGTTCTCGACCAAGCAGTTGTTCCAGGTGATGTGGTGCCAGTCACGGATACTGACCTTCGTCGCGTCGTCTGCCCCGGCAGCAGTGAGGTCGGCGATGGCGGATGTGAGGACTTCGCCGTCGGCTTGGCTGGCCAGCTTCTTCAGCCCGCGGAGCTGGTAGGTCCGGCCGAGCGTCGGCCGATGGACGAGCGGGTTCCGGGTCACTGCGAAGCCCTCGCCCTCGAGGTCCTTGGCGATGCCGTCGTACACCTCGGCGAGGGCGAAGGGGGCGGATGTGCCCAGGCGCTGGTCGGCGAGGGTCGGGCTTCCGACCAGGACTTGGAACGGGCCGTCGCCCTCGGCGCAGACGAGGGTGATGAACATGTCGATGTGGAAGATGGGCTGGAAGGTGCCGGTCCCGCCGGTCGGGAGGTCAAGGTAGTAGTCGTCGCCCTCCTTGGTGCCCACGTAGTCGCGCAGGGGGATCGGCTTCCTGGTGCCGATCTGGATGAGCCGCCGGCTGCTTTCGACGTACGTCGAGAACAGCTTGGCGACAAGGGTCCGGGGGTCGGTGCCGGGCGGGATCGGCACGGGACTGGCCGAGCCTCGCAGCAGGGCGACGCTGTCGGCGAAGTAGTCGGCGCCGAGGAGCCAGAAGTCGCTGCCGATCAGGCAGTTCCCGCCTTGGAAGATGAGTGGCGAGCCGGAGGCCCGGATCTCGGTGTGCTCCTCGACGGCGTCGGCGATCAGGGCGTCGCCGGCTCGCAGGAAGGACCACGGCTCCATCAGGTAGGCGGTGTCGTCGGCGGTATCCTTCAGCGCCAGGAAGGCGTCCTCGGCCCAGTCGGTGATCAGGACGTAGTCGGCCATGGGGACGAACTCAACGTTCTCGATCGGGTGCCCGGCGTCGGTGAACCACCGCTCGACCACCGGGCGCACCGACACGTTGTGGACGACGATGAACCGGGTCCCGATCCGCAAGGCGCCGATCACCGTGGCATAGGCGGGATGGAGCTGCGGATCACCGACGGCCCAGGCCGGGAAGGAGAAGAGGATCCTGTCGATGCAGCCCGAGAACGACGACGTGAGACCGGGGGCCTGGAGGCCGGGGACGACCTGCCGAGCGGCGGCCGCCCGGGGCGTGGCCGCCCGTCCATCGGGGCCGTCGCTCTCGGTGCGCCGGTGCCGCGGGGCATCCGGCACGAGGACCCGGTAGAGCGAACGTCCTGACATGGGCCTCTCCTGTCCTACCCAGCGCCGGCGACGGCACGACGCTAGGCCATGGTCGGCGGCGATGATCAGGTTCCGTCGGAAGTTCAACAGGTGCTCGAAGCCCGGGGCCGGTTGCCGTACATCGAGAAGTTCCGGGCCAGCACCAAGTCCCACCCCTGGGTGGACACCTGCTCGACCCCCGCCACTGTCCGGTGGCGGGACCAGAACGCCTGGACCAGCGGCTCCTCGCCGTAGCCTGCGTACATTGGCATCGTGACCTCCGACGCTCGGTTCGGCGAGGAGGGCGGACGGCTCTATTACGCGTCCTACCTCCAGGTGCCGGCACTCCTGGGCCTGCAGAGGACTCTCACTGACGAGCACGACGAGCTGCTGTTCATCGTCATCCACCAGGTGTACGAGCTGTGGTTCAAGCAGCTGTTGGCCGAGCTGGAGGCGGCTCGCGGGAGCATCGACGCCGACGACCTCCACGGCGCCCGCCACCACTTCCGCCGGGTGGCGACGATCGAGTCCCTGCTCATCGCGCAGGTCGACGTGCTCGAGACGATGACGCCGCAGGACTTCGCCCGCTTCCGCTCCGAGCTCTTCCCGGCCAGCGGCTTCCAGTCGGTGCAGTTCAGGGAGATCGAGTTCCTGTCGGGTCTCAAGGATCCGGAGTACCTCGACCGCCTCGACGCATCCCCCGACGAGCGCAGCCGCCTGGCGTGCCGCCTCGCCGAGCCGACGATGTGGGACGCGTTCACGGCGCTGCTGGCCAGATCGGGTGGACCCAGCCTCGAAGAGGTGACGGTGGACCCTGCGTTCCGCGAGCTGTTCGAGCTTTCCGAGGCGCTCCTCGACCACGACGAGGCCTTCATGCGCTGGCGCTCCCGGCACCTGCTGATGGTCGAGCGGCAGATCGGCGGGAAGACCGGGACGGGCGGCTCGACCGGCGCCGCCTACCTCCGGTCCACCCTTCAGAAGCGCTTCTACCCGGATCTATGGGCCGTCCGCAGCCGCCTCTGAAGCGTCCGGTGATCGGCGATAAGGGCCGAAGCAACCGGCCACACCCTCGACGTGCGAGTCAATCGTCCACCTTCGCTGCTGAACCGCCTGAACGGCCTGCTCGGCCGCTGCCTTCGCCAGCGCCGTGCGGCATCGCTCGCCCTAGCTGCTGAACGCGGGGTGCGCGTCATCGGGTTGTTCGGCGGCGTGGCCCGCGGCGAGGACCCTCCGGGTAGCGAGATCAACCTGCTCGTCGAGCTGCCGGCAAGGATGGGGCTGCTCGGCCTGGGTCGGCTCCAACAGGCCGTCGAAGAGCTCCTTGTGGCCTCCGTCGACGTCCAGCTGGGCGGACGACAACGAGAGCGCCGACACCGCCGCGCCAGCGGCGGGCAGCTGGTGGGCTTCCTCCCGACCGGGACGGCCAAGACCCCCTACCTGCGGGGCGGCAAGGGCTCGCCGCCGACCACCCGCTCTGGCGCCGGCCGGCATCAACCTGTCAGGTGCCGTGGCGGACGGTGTCGAAGGGCCACGCGTCGGCCAGCCACTGGGGGACCTGATCGTCGAGGGCGTCCTCGAGGGGCCCGCCGACGCAGCTGTCGACCACCCACCAGCTGACGACGGCGTCGTCGTCGTCGGGCACGTCCGGCGGGTCGACGTACACACAGCCCAGCAGCTCGGTCTCGCCAGCATCGAAGACGGCGTAGTTGAACGAGTGGGCGCTCTCCATCTCCTCGGCGTGGCGGGCCAGGTCGGCGCGGTCCTGCTCGAAGGTCATCGTGGTGGGCGGCCACCCCCAGACCTCGCCGTAGAGCTCCCACAGCCGCTGGCGTGAGCCCATCACCGCGGGGTAGTCGAGGTCGACATCGGCTTCTCGGATGGGCCGGAGGTGGTGGCCGCTGACCAGGTCGAGTCGGGGCGGGTGGCGGAAGCCGTTGGGGAGCCAGGTCAACGTCGATCCTCCGCATCCGGGCCGGCGGCCGAAGGTGACCGACCGGCGAAGTCTGGCACCTCAGGACCCATCGTGGGCCCGCCTTCCCGGCGCCGCCGCCGCCGTCCGTCTCGCCGTCAGGAGGGCGTCGCCTGCGGCGAACGGTTGGACAGACCGGCCTGGTGCATGGCCAGCTCGCGCAACGCTTTGAAGGCACGCTCGCGCTACTCGCCCGCCTCGCCGCCATCGCCCATCGGGCCGAGGGTGAGGCGCTTGATCCGCCCGCCCGATGCTTCGGGCCGACTTCGGCCAGGTCGGGGTGTCCTTCGGATGCTTCGCCTCCCAGGGTGGTGCGATGGACACCAGGTGGAGCGGCCCAACCAACGTGGTGACGGGTGACACCCGCTCGTCGGCCTGGCCCCTCGGCATCGCCCGGTCGCTCATCGCCAGGGCCGTCGTCGTCGGCGTCGACGACAGCGCCGAGCAGGAGATCCTGATCTACGAGGAGGTCGTTGCCCGATTCGGGAGCGCGCCCGGGTTCGAGCTCCGCCAGGAGGTGGCGCGGGCGCTGCTGGCCAAAGGCGTGGCGGTCGGCCGGCTCAACCGGCCGGAAGAGGAATCCGTGCCCACCGGTGCTCGCATGACCGCCCGAGCTCGCCGCCTCGTCCTCGCCCTCACGCTGGTCCCCGCCTGCATCCTCGCCGTCGCCGCCCCCTCGTGCGCCGAGCGGGTGCGCCCGGTCGAAGAGCCGCCGTCGTACGTGACCGGCCTCGACTATGTCTGGCCCAAGGGCCCGGGCGTCGAGCTGGGCCCGTGAGGCCCGGCCCCAGATAGCGACGGTCCACCGTCCTGCTGACCGATGGCTCGCCGCCCTCGCCCTCCTCGGCGAGCTCCAGGCCCTCCGCCGAGCCGTCATCCCCGGCAGGAGCGGACCCAGTGTCGATCCTTGATCGACTGGATGAGATGGGCAACCTGATCGTGCGGGCGACCTCGGGAGGCCAGGACTACTGCTGTTCGACCTCGTTCTCCGAGGACCTTGACCACGCCCGCTCAACACCCGAGGAGCCTCCGGTCACGGCTTCGGCGGTATCGTGGCGTCGGCCGACATCGCAGGGAACCTGATCTGTCAGGACCCAGTCTGCACTTCCCCAGCCCTCCGCCAGGCCTCCCAGTCGGTCTCGATCTCATCGTGCAGGCGGAGGTAGGCGGCGTCGTGATCCCAGCCATCGAGCCCGAGCGGCACATAGCGGCCCAGCGACAGCCCCGAGGAGGACGCTGACCGATCCGACGGACCGTGAGGGAGTCCCCGTACCCGTGCACCACGGGGAGATCTCCCACTGATGCCGCTACCGGTTCGGGGTCAGGAGCTGATCGGACGCGCTCTGGGGACGTAGACCGTGCGAAGCCATGCCTCTAGGGCGAGGAGCATCCAGATCTTGACGCCGCGGCGGGGGCGGTAGCGGTCGCCCTTGGTGGACAGGAGGTCCTCGAGGTAGGCGCGCCGGATCAGGCCGTGGCCGGCGAGGCCGTCCAGAAGGCGCTCGCGGGCGTGAGCCCGCAGGGGCCCCTGGAACCACTGCTCCACTGGGACCCGCATGCCGCTCTTCGGCCGGTCGATGATGATCGGGGGCAGGAGGCCGACCATGGCCTGCTTGAGCACGTGCTTCTCGACGCTGCCGTGCAGCTTCAGCCGTGCTGGCAGGCCAAGGGCTAGCTCGACCACAGAGCGGTCGAACAGGGGCGAGCGGGGCAGGACGCCGAACCGCTCGCTGATCTGGTCGACCTTGACGAGGATGTGATGGGCACCCTTCAGGGCGACGTTCGTCGCCATGAGCCGGTTGACCAGCGTGGCCCATCGGGGATCGGTGAGGTGGAGCGTCACCGACCGCTCGAGTGTCCGCGCCGCAAGCGTGGCAGCGAGCTCGGGAACCAGGGCCTGATGCAGGTCGCAGTAAGCCTTTTGGTGGGCGTGAAGGTAGGTGCGCTCCAGCCACAGGCCCTCGTCCTCCGAAGCCGCCGCCTGGTAGAGGACGGCCAGCACCATCGGAAGGTTCTTCGGGCCACCGAAGCAGGGATCGCCACCCTCCCCGTTGAGGACGACGCCCACCTCCAGTGAAGCCTCCCTGAAAAGCAGCGCGTTGGGCACGGTCAGGGGATCGCCGATCGGCTTGCTCAACAGGGAGATCGCCTCGTCGAGGTGCCGGAGGACGAGCCGTGGGGAGATCTCCAGGATGCGGTGGGGGGTGTCGCAGTGGGTGGCCACCAGCGAGCTGAACTCGAGCTCGTTCGGGTAGCGGGGGCCGAACGACGCGGCGTAGGTGAACACTGGTGCGTCGTGGAGACGCCGGGCCAAGGCCACCACGGCGCTCGAGTCGATGCCGCCCGACAGCGTCGCGCCCACCGGCTCGCCCGCCGGCAGGCGTCGGGCGACGGCTCGCTCGAGGCGCGCCAGCAACAGGTCCCGCTGACTGTCCTCATGGCCACCTGTCACCGCGGGCTGCTCCTGATCCCCGGCCGCAGCCCAGTGCGTCCTGCGGCTGAGCCGGTTGGGCTCGACCTCGATAACCTCACCGGGGAGGACCTCGAAGATGCCCTCCACCAGGGAGCGGTGACCTGGGACGTAGGCGAAGCTGAGGTAGGCAGCGAGCGCATCAGGGTCGATGGCAGCGTTGCCCACGAGCCCGGTGGCCAGCAGCGCCCGCACACTCGAGGCGAAGACCAGCCCTCGGCCGACGGGCGCGTAGTACAGCGTTCGCTCGCCCGGGGCGTCCCTGGCCAGGCGCAGCACCCCATCGGCCACCCAGGCCACGGCGAACGCACCCTCGACGCGGCCCAGACGGTCGGCGCGCACGACCTTCGACCAGGCTTCACGCGTCGGCACCGGGTCGTCGCCGACGAAGCAGGCGTCCCAGTCGCCCACCAGGGCTCGGTGCGCCGGGCCTCGGAGGTCGCTCGGGGCGAGGGCGTCACCGGCTCGCTGCACGCGCCCCTGGCCGTGCCGGTCGACCAGGAGAAGCTCGGCATCGGCACCGAGCGCGGCCTCGAGCGCAGTGACGGCCGACGGTGACGGGTCGCACCAGGCCATCCCGCCGATCCGTCCCCGCGGACGCCTCCGCTCCGCCTGCAGGAGCTCACCCCGGTGGTTCGGCCGGACCACGTCATGTCCGGGCGGCGGAGAGAAGCGTCCCGGCCGCTCGAACCACGTCCTGGGGCTAACCGAAGCCATCGTCTCCGCCCTCGAAGTCCCTCGGGTCGAAGTCGAATCCCCAACCTGCATCCTTGTCGGTGGTGAAGGCAGCCTGGAGTCGTCGCAGCAGGATCACCGGCGGCACCGCGGCAAGCTCGAGGCGGTGATGGGCCATCCAGGCCGCCTGTTTCCGGGAGAGGCCGGGAACGGCCTCGGCCTGCCGGTCGGCGGGCAGGAAGCTGCCACGGAAGCGCGTGACGTGCTGGGGACGCAGGCCGATGTCGACGACCCGGGCTCGGCCGTCCATGACCTGGTCACGGAACCACTCCTTGCGACTCACCAGCCGCTCCTTCAAGCCGAAGCCGAGTGAGGAGGCGTCGTGAGCGGCAAGCACATGGAGCTGAGGGGCCTTCCGCAACATCGCCAGCACCCGATCGAAAACGCCGAGCGGCCCGCCATCCAGCGAGAGGACGGCGCAGCGGTTGTCCACGTGGAAGCGGTTGGCCAGCAGAAGGCGGACGGTCACGGACGAGTCCGTCACGACCACACGCTCGAACGAGTAGTCGGTGGCGTCGGGCGGGAGGAGTGATCCCTCGCTCTCGGCCGACCCGCCCCTCTCCGGGACGATCAGTGACTGCGGCGTTCCGTGGGCCAGCGTCCAGCGGTCCCACAGCCGGTCGAAGCGCGGCCGGTCGATGGCGACGCGTCCACCGGGGCGGCGAAAGGGGAACGTCCGCTTCCGGATCCGGCGGCAGGCCTCGTAGTACAGGTGGTCGAGGCCCCAATGGACAGCACCCCCGAGGGAGACCCTGTGGATGGCGGCGGCGAAGGCGACGTCGGGGAGAGGGTCCCCGACCTTCCGCGAGAAGGCGAACATCTCGCCACAGCGGCAGATGCCCCCCGGTCGCTGATCCCTTACGAGGGTGTTCACGCCACAGCGGGTGCACTTCACCCGGTGGTGACCCACCCGAGGTTGGTGGACACCAAGTCGGCCAGCTCCTCGCGTCTGGTGGTGAGGTGGACCTCGCTGCCGTCGAGGACCACTTCGGCTGGCCGTGGACGGTTGAGGAAGTGGCTCGACATGGCGTACCCGTAGGCGCCGACGTCGCGCACGGCCAGGATCTCGCCGGCCTGCAACCGCGGGAGCCGCAGGTCCCGGCCCAGGAAGTCCCGCGAGTGGGTGGTGTTCCCGCACAGGTCCGTGGGCACATCCAGCAACGGCTCGGCGGCCGCCAGCTTCTCCACCCGGTGATGCGGGTGGTACACGCTGGGGACGACCAGGTTGCCCACCGTGGTGTCCACGCCGACGAAGCGCCGGCCGTGGCGCTCCTTCACCGAGACCACCCTCGCCAGCAGCGTGCCCGCCTCGCCGACGAGGATGCGTCCCGGCTCGAGCACCAGCCGGATCCGCCGCCGCCGCCGGGCGCTGAGGTCCTCCATGCGGCGGGAGACCTGGCTGCCCAGCCAAGCCAGGTCGAGCTGAGGCTGCCCCGGGGCGTACGAGAGCCCGAACCCTCCACCGAGATCCAGGTAGCCGAGATCGGGCAGGGCGTCCGACGCAGCCAGGAGCCGGTCAAAGCAGTCGAGGAAGCGCTCGGCCCGCCTGGTGTTCGTCCCCGCGTACATGTGCAGCCCTACCACTTCGAGGCCGCTCTCCGCCGCGATGTCGAGGGCGGCCGGCAGCTCCTCGGGCGTCACCCCGATGCGACTGGTCCGTTCGGGATCGTCGACGAGCAACCGGAGCCCAACCGGCCCCGTGCCGCCCTGCCTGGCCAGGTCCCGCACTTGATCGAGCGAGTCGAGGTTCAGCCGGATGCCTCTTTCCCGGAGGTAGGAGAGGTCCTCGACCGTCAGGTTGGTGCCGCTGTACACGACGGCGCTGGCCGGAACTCCTGCGGCCGAGGCGGCGAAAGCGTCGCCGGGGGTGTTGGCATGAACCCCGGCCCCCAGAGCATGCAGGCGGCCCACGATGAAGGGGTTCTTGTTGCAGACGATGGCGTAGTGACAGTCCTTCGGCTCGTAGGCGAAGGCGTCGACGAAGTGCCGGTAGGCCAGCTCCATCCGTTGAATGTCGTACACGTAGAGCGGGCTGCCGAATCGGGCGAGAAGGCTTTCGGCCTCGTCGGGACCCGGGCGCAGCGCATCGGAGGCCGCAGGCGGATCTCCCTTCACGACGTGCCTTTCACCGGAGATCGAGCCGCCCGATC
>JBKJUI010000221.1:0-19795 GCA_046590775.1 Acidimicrobiales bacterium | reverse complement strand
CCCGATGCCTGACGCCGCCGCTGCCGTCGCCGCCCTCGAGCGCATCGCCTACCTCCTGGAGGAGCGGCTCGAGCCCCCCTACCGGGTGCGGGCCTTCCGGGGCGCCGCCGCCTCGCTGAAGCGGGCCGGGGACGACGAGGTCGTCCGCCTCCACGGCGCGGGCCAGCTCACGGACCTGGCCGGGATCGGCGAGAAGACGGCGAAGGTGGTGGACGAGGCGCTGCGGGGTGAGACCCCCGGCTACCTCAGCCGCCTCGAGGACGAGCGCCCCGACCCGGCGAGCCGCCCCGGATCGGCCCTGCGGGCTCTCCTGCGGGGCGACTGCCACAGCCACAGCGACTGGTCCGACGGGGGCTCGCCGATCCACGAGATGGCCGCCGCGGCCCGAGCCCTCGGCCACGAGTACCTGGTCCTCACCGACCACTCACCCCGGCTGACCATCGCCCACGGCCTCGACCGGAGCCGGCTCGAAGAGCAGCTCGAGGTCGTCGCTGCGGTGAACGAGGAGGTGGCGGGCGACGGCGGTCCGCCCTTCCGGCTGCTCACCGGCATCGAGGTCGACATCAACGAGGACGGCACCCTCGACCAGGACGACGACCTGCTGGCCCGGCTCGACGTGGTCGTGGCCTCGGTCCACTCCAAGCTGCGCATGGAGCAGCCGGCCATGACCCGACGGATGTGCATCGCCCTGGCCAGCCCTCACGTCGACATCCTCGGTCACTGCACCGGTCGCTACGTCACCGGCAAGGGCCGGCCCGAGAGCGAGTTCGACGCCGACCTCGTCTTCGAGGCGGCCCGCACCTTCGACAAGGCGGTGGAGATCAACTGCCGCCCAGAGCGGCTCGACCCCCCGAAGCGGCTGCTGCGCCTGCTGGTCGAGGGCGGCGTGAAGCTGAGCATCGACACCGACGCCCACGCCCCTGGCCAGCTCGAGTGGCAGCCCCTCGGCTGCGCCCGAGCCGAGGAGGTCGGCGTCGACCCTGCCCTCGTGGTCAACACCCGGCCGGCCGACGACCTCCTGGCCTGGGCTGCGTCCCACGGCTGAGGAGCCCGGGGCGACCTGCGGCTCTCCTGCTACCAGCCGACGGCGCCGCCGGATCGGGGCCTGGGGTCGGCAGCGGCCTCCAGTACCCCGTCGGGGCGGACGATGATGGCCTGGGCGTGGCCGAAGCGGGAGTCGAAGGCCGGGGCGAGGCGTACGGCGTGGCCACGGGCCACCAGCCCGTCGGCCCACGCCGCGGGGGCGTGGCCCTCGACCTCGACGGCCACCTTGCCCCGCTCCTGCCAGGTGGAGAAGCCGTCGCCCGCCGGGTCGCAGGGGCCGAGGGCGAAGCGCCCGGCGGCGAGGGCAGGGCCGGGGCGCTCGCCGGCGGCCAGGAGGCGGGCCAGCAGCTGGAGGACGATCTGGGGCTGGGCGTCGCCGCCCATGCTTCCGAGGACGGCCTGGAGCGATCCGTCCGGGCGGGTGACCAGGACGGGGAGGAGCGTGGACGGCGGCCGTCGTCCCGGCCCGTACTCGGCCGGGTGGCCCGGCTCCAGCGAGAACCCGATGCCACGGTTCTGCAGGTTGATCCCCGTCGAGGGCTCGCCGAGGCCCGAGCCGAAGCCACCGGCGTTGGACTGGATCAGGCTGACCCCCGAGCGGTCCCCGTCGACGGCGCACAGGTAGGTGGTGTCGCCCGCCGCGGTCGGCGCCGGCAGGTCGCAGGCGGCGCCGGGGTCGACCAGGGCCCGTCTGGCGGCCAGCCGGCCGGGGTCGAGCAGCGCCCGCCCGTCGGCGTGCTCGGACAGCACGGCCAGGCGGTCGTGGCCCAGCACCCGGGAGGCCTCGACCAGGAGGTGGGCCCAGGCCGGGTCATCGGCGTCGCCGGGGAGGTCGAGGCCCTCGGCCACCCACGCCGCACCGAGCGCCAGGTAGCCCGAGGAAGGCGGCGGCGCGCTCCACAGCCGGACGCCCCACAGGTCGAGGGCGAGCGGCCTCACCACCTCGGCCTGGTCCAGCTCGAGGTCGGCGGCGGTCATCTCGCCCGCCGCCAGCCCGAGCAGGCCGGCGCCGAACTCACCCTGGTAGAACCCGGCCCGGCCGTCGGCGGCGATGGCCCGCAGGGCGCGGGCCACCCCAGGCCGGCGGACCAGGTCACCGGGTCGCAGCCCGGGCCTGGCCAGGTCGCCGGCCCAGGGACGGCCGGCCAGCTTCGGCAGGGCGGCGGCCAGGGTGGGCGAGGCCGGGAACCCGCCGTCAGCCAGGGCCGCGGCCGGACCCAGCACCTCGGTGACCGGCAGGCGGCCGAAGCGGCGGAGCAGGGTGAGCCAGCCGTCGACGCAGCCCGGCACGGGCGTGGCCCGGATGTCGTCGAGCGCCGGCATCCGGGCACGGCCCTCGGCCCGCAGGCGGGCGGGGTCGGCCCCGCTCCCGGCCCGGCCGGCCGCCACCACCGCGTGCACCCCGCCCTCCCCGTCGTGGACCAGGGCGAAGAGGTCGCCGCCCATCCCGCAGAGGTGGGGCGACGTCACGGCCATCACGGCGCTGGCGGCCACGGCTCCGTCGGCCGCCGAGCCGCCGAGCCGGAGGACGTGGGCTCCCGCCTCAGCGGCGAGGTGCTCGGCCGCCGCCACCGCCGCCGTGCGGGCGAAGCGCACCGGTGTCGGCTGGAGCACGCCGGCAACCTACGTGCCAGGATCCGCCAGGAGAGCGAAAGGCGGTCCACCATGGGCGACGAGACGATTGAGGTCGAGATCCACCTGCCGGTCCTGGGGCGGGGCTCCGGCGCCCTGACCGCGGTGATGCGGGTCCAGCGCATGCTCAACGACCGCGGCTATGGCCCGCTCGTGGAGGACGGCGACTTCGGCCCGAAGACCGAGGAGACGGTCAAGCGGTTCCAGGAGGCCAACGGCATCGACCAGGGCGGCCACGTCGGCCCGCAGACGTGGCCGGCGCTCCTCACCGAGTGGCTGACGTCCTCCGAGGCCTGCTAGGCGGGTTCACGCTCAGCACGGCATGGCGTCGTGCTTGCGGGGCGACGTCGGGTCGAGCTTGCTGCGGAGGGAGTCGAAGGCTGCGCACACCACGGCCCGGGTGTCGGCCGGGTCCACCACCTGGTCGACGTAACCGCGCTCGGCCGCCACCCAGGGCGTGAGGAGGTCAGCCGAGTAGGCGGCCTCGGCGGCCGCCCGGTCCTCGGGGCTGGCCCGGCGGTGCAGGATCTCGACCGCGCCCTTGGTCCCCATCACGGCGATCTCGGCGCTGGGCCAGGCGAAGGCCAGGTCGTTCCCCATGGTCCGGCAGTCCATGACGATGTAGGCGCCCCCATAGGCCTTGCGGAGGATCACCGAGACCCTGGGCACCGTGGCCCGGGCGTAGGTGAAGGCCAGCTGCCCGCCATGGCGGATCATGCCGCGCCACTCGAGGTCCTTGCCCGGGAAGAAGCCGGGCGTGTCGACCAGGGTCAGCAGCGGCAGGTTGAAGGCATCGCACAGGTCGACGAAGCGGGCTCCCTTCTGGCTGGCCGGGATGTCGAGCGTGCCGGCGAGCGCCTGGGGCTGGTTGGCCACCACCCCCACCGGGTGGCCGTCGACCCGGGCCAGCCCGACGACCAGGTTGGGGGCCCACGCCGCCCACAGCTCCAGGAACGACCCGGTGTCGCAGACCTCGGTGGCCACCGACCGCACGTCGTACGCCCCCGTGGGGGAGGTCGGCAGCAGCGTGAGCAGCGTCGGACAGGCCCGGTCGGGCGGGTCGCCGACCGACGACTCCGGCGGGAGGCTGTCGCACGAGTCGGGCAGGTAGGCCAGCACCTCGCCGAGCGCCTCCAGCGCATCGCCCTCGCCGGCGGCGAGGAGGGCGGCGACGCCCGAGCTGCGGTGGACGGCCGGGCCACCGAGGTCGGAGGGGGACAGGCGAACCCCGGTCATCTCCTCGACCATCGCCGGACCGCTGACGTAGGCCGTGGCCCCGTCGGCCAGGACGACCACGTCGGCCAGGCCCAGCAGCAGGGCCTGGCCGCTGACGGCCGGGCCGGTGACGGCCATCAGCACCGGCACCCGGCCGCTGCACCGGGCCACTGCGGCGGCGGCCAGACCCCAGCCCTGGAGGGCGGCCACGCCCTCCACGACATCGGCCCCGCCCGAAGCCACCACGACGACGAGCGGGAGGCCGACCTCGCACGCCTGGGCGGCGGCGGCGGCCAGCGTGCGGCCGGCCACCTCGGAGAGCGCCCCGCCCCGGTTTCCCGGCAGGCACCGGGCGAGGACGACCGGCCGGCCAGCCAGCTCCTCGACGACCGATGCCACCGTCCCCGGCACCATCCCTCGAAGGCGCACGGGGCGGGGCGGAGCGACGGACATGTGGGCGGTCGGACCCGGCGACGATGCTCCCCGTTACGCGTGGCGGCCCGGCCTCTGCCCTGGCCCGGCGCAGACGGGCAGGATGGGAGCGTGCACCCTGCGGTCGAGGCACGATTCGCCGGGCTCGTCGCCGGCCCGGACGACGAGCTGGCCGACCGCCTCGACGAGGCCGCCCTGCTGGTGGCCGCCGCCGGGCAGGGCCACGATCCGGCGTGGGTCGGCGCCGAGATGGCCCGCCTCGACGCGATCGCCGCCACCTGCCCGCCCGGGCTGGACGGCCTGGTGGCCCATCTCTTCGGCGTCGGGGACGGGGCGCTCGGCCTGCGTGGTGACGTCGAGGGCTACCCGGATCCGGCGAACTCGTACCTGGACCAGGTGGTGGCGCGCCGGCGCGGCATCCCGATCACCCTGAGCCTGCTGGCCATGGTGATCGGCCGCCGGGTGGGCGTGCCCCTGGCGGGGATCGGCATGCCAGGGCACTTCCTGGTGCGCCACCAGGGCCAGCCGCGGGTGCTCCTCGACTGCTTCGAGGGAGGTCGGCGCCTGACCTCCGGGGACTGCGAGGTCATCGTGCAGCGCATCCACGGAGCCGCCGCTGAGTTCGACCTGGCCTGGCTCCAGCCCACCCCGGCTCGTGACATCGTCATCCGCATCCTCACCAACCTCCGCCAGCGGGCCCTGGCCACCACCGACGTGGGGCTCCTCGGGTGGGTGGCCCCCCTTCGTGCCGCCATCCCCGGCGTCGGCGACGACGACCTCCGCCTGCTGGCCCGCCTGCGGGCCAAGCTCTCCTGACCGGGCGGCTCAGCCGCCCCGGTTGCCGCGCCGGGACCTGCCACCCCGCCGCCGGCCCGGACGCCCCCCGTCGGCGCCGTTGGCCTCGACCACCCGGGCGGCGCTGTCACCGGCTGACACGTCGATCGTCACATCGTCGGCCACATCCTCGGCCTGGACGTTCCCGTCGGCGGCCGGAGCCGTCTCGGCGCCCTCGACCGTCGGTGCCTCGTCGGGCTGCATGGCGGGATCCGAGGTGGGCGCGGCCGCCTCGAAGGTGGGCTCGTCCTCCAGGTCGCCGAGCGATCGCCGACTGGCAGGGGCGAACACGTCGTCGTCGGGGTCCTCCCACCAGGGGTCGTCGGCCTCGGTCAGGCCGGTCGCCGCCTCGGGCTCCACGGCCTGGTCTGCGGGAGGAGACTGCTCGGGGTCGGCGGTCCACGGACCGTCGGGGAGCGGGAGGCTCGGCTCGGCCGGGACCTCGGCGCCGTCGCCGGGGGGCCCGCCGCTGGAGGGGATCGGGGACGGCCGTGCGCCGGGCTCCAGGGAGCGGGGCAGACGGTCGAGCCGCTCGGACAGCTGGCCGAGCAGCTGAGCCAGCCCGTCGATCGTCCCTCCCAGCCTCTGGAACCGCTGTCGGTCGGCGGCGGTCCCGGCCACCAGGTCGTTGACCCGACGGGCGAGACCGCCGAGGTCCTGGTGCAGGAGAGCGAGGTCGGTCGTGCCCGCCGGCCGGGCCCCGGCCGGCCCCGCCCCCGTCTCGTCGAAGCCGCTCTGCCAGCCCGCCGTCTGCTCGTGCAGGTTCTCGGCGAGAGCGGCCAGTGCCACGAGGATGTTCCCGAGGGACCGGTCGACCCGCTCGCTCTGGGCCGACAGCACCGGCACGGCGGCGGCGAGGTCGCTCTCGACCAGCGGCGTCATCTGCTCGGTGAGCCGGTCGAGCCGCCGGTGGATCCCGGCGATCGCCGCGCCGTCGGAGCGGAGCCCTTCGCCGGCCACAGGGTGCTCGGCCCCGTCGGCCTCCGCCCCACCCGCCGAAGCGCGTGGCGCGACGGCCAGGTCGGTCCGAACCAGCTCGTTGACCTCGGCGAAGCCCCGTCGGACCTCGGCGGCCTGAGCGGAGCGGTCCTCCTCGAGCGCCCGGGCCAGCGCCGCGACCCCGGCTTCGAGCCGGTCGACCGCCTCGACCACACCACCCTCGGGCGCAGTGAGCTGGGCGACGGCGGCCTCGACGTTGCCGACCGCCGACAGCAGCGGCGCCATGGCCATCGGGGAGAGCACGGCCTGCGGAGGTGGCTGCTGGGCCAGCCGGCTGATGACCGCATCGGCCACCACCGCTGGGTCGACCGGTGGCGGGAGTGGCTCCTGGCGCTCCGGTGGGGCCTTCACCGGCTCCACGACCGGGGGAGGCGCCGGCGGGGCCGGGGGCGGGTCGGGAATCGCCGCAACGACCGCCTCGGCCACCCGTTCGGCGATGATCCCGGCCAAGGCCTCGACGTCGACCGGCTCGGGAGGCGGCGCAGGGGCAAGCGCCGGTATCGGGGGCGGCGGCGCCAGTGCGGGTGGCGAGGCGAACCGGCTGGCCTCGACCGGCCGAGAGGCTGGTGCGGCGAACGGATCAAGCCCGTCGGCGGCCACCTCGATGGCGTTCATGGCCGTCTGCTGGAGCACCTCGACGGCCTGGGGGCTCGGCTCCCGCCCCGCTCGGCGGAGGACGGCTCTGGCTGCGCCCGGGACCAGCGGGCGCAGGGCGGCCAGAAGGTCCTCGACGGTGGCACTGTCGGCGCCGGACGGCGCCGGCCCCGAGGCCGAGAGGATGCCGGTGAGGCGGCGGGCGAGGGCGTCGGCGAGGGCCTCGGGATCGGGCGGGGCGACGTACGAGGTCGGCACCGGCAGCGGTGTCTGGCTCGGCGCCGCCACTGTCGGGGCCCGCCCCCGGCCCGGGTCGCCTCGCTGGCCGGCACCGGCCCGGGGCAGGGCCGCAGGGCCGCCGAGGAGTCCTTCGATCGACTCGAGCCGGGCGTCGAGCCGGTCGAGGCGGCGGATGGCCGTGACGAGGAGGTTGGGCGGGGGAGCGCTGGCCTCGGCCAGGCTGGCCGTGACGACGTGGCGCAGCGAGTCGGCGTCGAGGGGGATCGGGCGCCGCCTGAGGTCATCGAGGGCTTCGCGGAGCCGGGCCAGCTCGGCCGCGACCCCGTCGCCATACGCCGCTCCTCCCGTGCCGGACTCCACGCTCAACAGCTCCTCTGTCCCGCGCTCCGGCGGGGCCGCTCGGGGCCAGTCGGTCAGCGACCTGGGCCGCGGAGCAGGCTAACGGCTGGCACACTGGCGCCATGGCCGCACCCACCCAGGCTCGCTCGTACGAGCGTCTCAGCTCCACCTACCCGGAGCGGCCCGACAGCGTCCGCTTCAGCGCCGCCGGCGTCTACGACAAGCTGGCCGGACTCCTGTTCATCGTCGCCGTCAGCGCAGCGATCGGGGCCTTCTTCCTTCCGGGCCCGGTCATCATCGGCCTGTTCCTCGTGGCCTTGGCGTCGTCGTTGGCCGGGATCTTCAAGCCCGACCTGGCCCGGGTGTGCGCGCCGATCTACGCCGTGGCCGAAGGGGCGGTGCTCGGCTACATCAGCCGTCTGTACGCCGACAGCGCAGGCGGCGTCGTCCCCCTGGCCATCCTGTTCACCGGTGCGGTGTTCCTCGGCTGCCTCCTCGCCTTCCGCTCGGGCCTGGTCCGGGTCACCCCGAAGTTCCTGACCCTGGCCATGGTGGCCACCTTCGGCCTGATGGCGCTGTTCGTGGCCAGCCTCCTCGGCCTCCCCATCCCGGGGTTCGACGACGTCGGCACCAGGGGCCTCATCTTCGGGGTGATCGGCCTCGGCGTCGGCGTGCTCAACCTGTTCGTCGACTTCTCGGCCATCGAGACCATGGAGGAGCAGGGCGCCGACGCCAAGGGCGAGTGGTTCGGGGCGCTCATACTGCTCACGTCGCTTGTGCTGGTCTACATCTCGATCCTGCGCATCCTGGGCAGCCGGCGCTGAGGAGCGCCGGGGTCACACCAGCTTGCTCTGGTGGCCCTGCCAGTACTCGTCCCGCAGCAGGCGCTTGTAGAGCTTCCCGGTGGGGTGGCGGGGCAGCTGGGCCCGGAAGTCGATCGAGCGTGGGCACTTCAGGTCTGACAGCTGCTGGCGGCAGTAGGCCAGCAGCTCCTGCTCCAACGCCTCGCCGGCCTCGGCATCCTCGACCGGCTGGACGACGGCCTTCACCTCCTCGCCGTAGTCCTCGTTGGGCACCCCGAACACGGCGACGTCGGCCACCATCGGGTGCATCGTGAGGACGTTCTCGGCCTCCTGCGGGTAGACATTGACCCCGCCGGTGATGATCATGTTGGCCTTGCGGTCGGTGAGGTAGAGGTACCCGTCCTCGTCGAGCAGCCCGATGTCGCCCAGGGTTGTCCAGCCCTGCTCGGTGCGGCAGGCCGCCGTCTTCTCCGGGTCGTTGTGGTAGGCAAAGCGCGGGCCGCCCTCGAAGTAGACGGTGCCCGGCTGGCCGGCCGGCACCTCGGTGCCGTCGTCGTCCAGGATGTGGATCGGGCCGAGCAGGTTCCGCCCGACCGATCCCCTGTGGGTGAGCCACTCCTCGCTGCTGATGGCGCAGAAGCCGTTGCCCTCGGTGCCGGCGTAGTACTCGGCGATGATCGGGCCCCACCACTCGATCATCCTCTCCTTCACCGGGACCGGACAGGGGGCGGCGGCGTGGATGGCGCACCGCAGCGACGAGACGTCGAAGGCCGCCCGCTCGGCGGGGTCCAGCTTCAGCATCCGGACGAACATGGTGGGAACCAGCTGGGTGTGGGTGATGGCGTGCTCCTCGACCAGCTGCAGGTAGCGCTTCGGGTCGAAGTGCTCCATCACGACCACCGTGGCGCCCAGCCGGTGGGCGGTCATCGTGTAGCGCAGGGGGGCGGCGTGGTACAGCGGCGCCGGCGACAGGTAGCGGGTGTGCTCGTCGAAGCCGTACAGCCCCTGGCACAGGAGCACCAAGCCGGTGAGCTCGCCGAGCGGCGACCCCTTGAGCGGCGGCTTCACCCCCTTCGGGCGGCCCGTGGTGCCCGAGCTGTAGAGCATGTCGGCGCCCTCGGACTCGTCGGGGATCGGCGCGATCGACTGGCCCTCGAGGGCCGCCTCCAGGCTGTCGTAGCCGTCGACGGTGCCGCCGACCATGAAGCGGGCCCCGACGTCGGTGAGGTGGTCGGAGGCGAGCAGGGCAGTGGCCAGCTCGCGCAGCTCGAAGGACATGATCAGGACCTTGGCGCCGCAGTCCCCGACGATGTAGGCCAGCTCCCCGGGCATGAGCCGGCTCGACGCCGCCGTGTAGTAGAGCCCGCTGCGCTGGGCGCCCCAGCACACCTCGTGGAAGCGGGCGTTGTTCTCCATGCACAGGGCGAGCCCGTCCTCGGGGCCCAGGCCGAGCGAGCGCAGGAGGTGGGCCACCTGGTTCGACCTGGCCTCGAGCTGGGCGTAGGTGACCACCTCGCCCGTCCCGGCCATGATCGTGGCCGGCTTGTCGGGGGTGGCGGCGGCGTGCACGCCGGGATGCATGGATCAGACGCCCTCGTCCACGGGAGAGAACAGCGGCAGCTGGTCGGTCTCCACCCCGCTCATCGGCCGGTCGTCCGACGGATCAGGCTTGCCCGCCGACACCCTGAAGTGCTTGCCGAGCGTCTCGGTCTGGCGCTGGTAGTTCGACCCGATCGTCTCGCCGTAGAGCAGCGAGGGCTCCTCCACCATCCGCTCGAAGGTCAGCTTGCAGAGGCGCTGGCCGTGCTCGATCATGAACCCGACGTCGTGGGCCCGGACCTCGAGCGCCGCCGTCGAGCCGGAGAACGTCGCCCGGCGGTCGTAGCCGAAGCCGGGGTCGAAGAACCCGGCGTAGTGGGTCCGCAGCTCACCGCTGGTCGGGTCGTAGGCGGTCATCTCGGCGGCGAGCGTTGGCGGGATGCAGACGGCCTCGTTCGACATGAGGAGGTAGAACCGCTTCGGCTCCAGGATGACGCGATCGGGCAGCGACGGCGCCGTCGGGATCCGCTCCCAGTAGCGATCGACGGGCGCCTCGCGGACCTTGGTCATGTCGAGCAGCGGCGGCCGCTCGAGGGCCCGGTAGCCGCTCCTGGTGTACCGCTTCGTGCCCTTCAGGTTGACCCCGAGGAACAGGCCGTTGGAGACGGGGAGGTCCTCGGTCGGGACCGCCCGCCCATCCATGTAGAGGAGGGGATCCCGTCGGTGGGCGTCGAGCAGCTCCTCATCCCGGAGCGGCGTGCGTCCGACCGACACGCGCAGCTGGTTCAGCGACAGGTTCTCGCAGACCCTCACCGGGAACGAGAGCGGGACCACCTCCAGGTAGAGACCGCCCTGGTAGCCGGAGACGATCTCGTCGAAGCGGTAGCTGCGGTCGGTGATGACACGGGTGAAGACGTCGGCCCGACCAGTCGAGCTCTTAGGGTTGGCCTTGGCCCGCATCCCCGGGAGGAGTCGCAGGCTCTCCTGGAGCGGGATCAGGTAGGGCCGCCCGATCTCGAGCGCAGCCCCCCGGCCGCGGAGGTCGACCTCGCCCATCACGAGGTCGGTCATGCGCTGGGTCACGGGGTGGCGTCCCGGCAGGAAGCTGCACTGCAGGGGATAGGCCACCGGGCCGAGCCGCAGGTCGAGGCTGGCGGGCTGGATGTTCGTCGGCGGGATCGGGTCGCCCGTCTGGGATGCGACGATGCCAGCCTCGATGAGCCGCTCCAGGTACTGGTTCGGCAGCACGCCGTCGCGGCCCTCGAGCTCGGTCTCGAGCACCTCGACGGACCCTGTCGGCGGCACACCGCACCCTACGCGGATCGCCAGCGTGGCCGGCTACTGCTGGGAGAAGGCGCGCCGCGGCATCCGGGGCCCGTAGCGGGGCGCCCCTCCGGCGCCGATCTCCAGCAGGCGCAGGACCCGACCCCGGTGGGGCCGGAACGGCTCGAGCAGCTCGAGCATGCGCTCGTCGGTGCCGCGAGGCTCGCCGGCCAGGTGCCAGGAGGCGACGTTGGGCAGGTGGTAGTCGCCCACGCTGACGGCGTCGGCGTCGCCCAGGGCCACGAGCGCCACCTCGGCCGAGGTCCACACGCCGACCCCCGGCACGGCCCGCAGTCGGCGGCGGGCGGCGACCCTGTCGGGAAGGTCGGCCGCCTCCTCGAGCCGGGGAGCGCAGGCGGAGACCCGCAGCAGCGCCTCGGCCCGCTTGCGTTCGAGGCCGAGCGGGTGGAAGGCCCAGGACGGCTGGCGGGCCAGCACGGCCGGGTCCGGCGGGAGGCGGAGCCTGGGGGCGTCGGCCACGCCCTCGGCCAGCGGCGCCGGCTCGCCCCAGGCCCGCACGATCTCACGGTAGGAGCACCTCGCCTCGATGCCCGTCACCTTCTGGGCGCAGATGGTGGGAACCATCGTCTCGTAGACCCGACGGGTGCGAGGCAGCCGCAGCCGCCGGTGGCGGCGGTGCAGGTCCCACACGATCGGGTGCCGGCGGGCCAGGGCGTCGAAGCCGTCGAGGACGTCGCCGCCGCCCAGCAGCTCCGGGGCCTGGGCCACCGCCCACCCGGCGCCGGGTCCCCAGGCCTCGGCCAGGAACACCCCGTTCGGCCCCGGCCTGAGGTGCAACGTGACCGCTCCCTCGGGCGTGCGGCTGGCCCGCCAGGCGCCGTCCGGGCCCAGCCGGAGGGCGGGGTCGCCGCGACCCTGGGACACCAGCCGCAGGGTCAGGACGAGGTCCACGGGCTCGTCGGGGGCAAAGGTGGCGGAGGCGGCGGGCACGACGTGGCAAGTTTGGCCCCGTGCCCCTCTCCTCCGAGCTCACCTGGCGCGGTCTCGTCCACCAGGTCACCGACGACGGGCTCCTCGCCCGCCTCGACCGCGAGAGGATCACCGCTTACATCGGCTTCGACCCGACCGCCGACAGCCTGCACCTGGGCAACCTCCTGATGCTGTGCAACCTGCGCCGGCTGCAGGAGGCAGGGCACACCGTGATCGCCCTGGCCGGTGGCGGCACCGGCATGGTGGGCGATCCCGGGGGCCGCTCCGACGAGCGCACCCTCCTCAGCCGTGAGGAGCTGGAGCACAACCTGAAGCGGATCGAGGCCCAGCTCGGCCGGTTCGTCGACCTGTCTCCCGGTCGAGGCCTGCTGGTCGACAACGGCAGCTGGCTCTGGTCCCTCGGGCTCCTCGAGTTCCTGCGCGACGTGGGGAAGCACTTCACCGTGAACCAGATGGTGGCCAAGGAGTCGGTGCGCAGCCGACTGGAGGGTCGCGACACGGGGATCTCCTACACCGAGTTCAGCTACATGCTGCTGCAGGCCTACGACTTCCTCCAGCTGTTCGAGCGCCACGGCTGCACGCTCCAGGCCGGCGGGTCCGACCAGTGGGGCAACATCACCATGGGTGTCGACCTGATCCGCCGCAAGGCCGGCGCCACGGCCTACGGCCTCACGAGCCCACTGGTGACCAAGGCCGACGGCACCAAGTTCGGCAAGAGCGTCGAGGGCGCCATCTGGCTCGACCCGGCCAGGACGAGCCCGTACGCCATGTGGCAGTTCCTCTACAACGCCGAGGACGCCAAGGTGGGCGAGTACCTGCGCTCGTTCACCTGGCGCTCAGAGGAGGAGGTGCTCGAGCTCGACCGCCTGACGGTCGGGGCCCCGGGCCGCCGCCAGGCCCAGCGGGTCCTGGCCAACGACGTCACCGCGTTGGTGCACGGGCCCGACGAGGCGGCCCGGGCGGCGGCCACCGCCGTGCTCTTCACCCCGGACGTGGCCTCGCTCGCTCCCGACGTCCTGGCCCGGGTCCTGGCCGACGCCCCGAGCGGCCACCTCCCGCCTGAGGGGGTCACGCTGGTGGAGGCGCTCGTGGCCGCCGGCCTGGCCGCCTCGGGCGGCGCCGCCCGCCGCCTGGTGCAGCAGGGCGGCGTCAGCGTGAACGGCGTGAAGGTCGACCCCGCCGACCCCGAGCGCCTCCTCACCCCGGCCGACGCCCTCCACGGCCGCTTCCTCCTCCTCCGCAAGGGCAAGCGCGACCTCTTCGTCCTCCACATGCAGGGCTCTGGGTAGCAACGGCGCAGGATTGCCCGCTCGGCGCAACTGGGCGCGCCGCTCGCTCCGGTCATTCTCCTCGAGCGGAACTACTTGACATCATCGGAACGGACGGTCCAAACTCCCCTGTTGGTGCACGAAACGTGCTCCGGCGGACATCTGGAGGCAGTTCGATGAGACGACTCTTCATCCTCGCGACGACGGTCGCGCTCATGGCGCTGCCCATGCTCACCTCGCCCGTGAGGGCGGCTGCAGCTCGTGCGCAGGTCCAGGCGGTGGACAACGGCCAGCCCGATCCCTATGTCAGCGAGCCCGCAGCCGCGGCCCGCACCAGCAGGCCGCTGCGCGACTTCGCCGGCCAAGGGGGCGGCGGCGGCACCGCTGCAACCGTCGAGGGCCTTGGAGCGGGCTCCGGCGCGGTGGCGCAGCCGTCGGCCGCCGCTCCGGACCCCGTCGTGCAGGCGGACAAGACGGGGGGAGGCGAGGCGCCCCAGGAGCTGACGCCGCCCGTGGTGTCCTTCGCCGGCCAGAACGGCGCCGACCCTCCCGACCCCACGGGCGACGTTGGTCCCAACGACTACGTGCAGATGGTCAACTTCACGACCCAGATCTGGGACAAGCAGGGCAACCCCCGCGGAGGGCCGACCGCCACCAACCTCATCTGGCAGAACTCCGGAAGCAACACCGACCCGGCGCAGGCCCAGTGCCGAACCAACAACGTCGGCGACCCGATCGTCCTGTACGACCAGGAGGCGGACCGGTGGATGCTGTCGCAGTTCACCTCCCCGAACACGCCCGCAGGCCCGGGCGGGACCTTCCCGATGTGCATCGCCTACTCCCAGACGAGCGACCCGACCGGGAACTGGTTCACCTACCAGTTCAACCTCCCGCGTTCCCACGACTACATGAAGTACGGCATCTGGCCCGACGGGCTCTACATGTCGACCTGGGAGGGCCCCAACGTCGGCGCCTACGTCTTCGACCGGGCGCAGATGCTGAGCGGGTCGCCGGCGACCTTCCAGAGCTTCAGCATCGCCGGCGGAACCGGCGTCGACAGCCGCGGCAACCGCATCCTGCCTGCTGACTGGGACGGAGCCAACCCGCCCCCGTCCGGCGCTCCCAACTACTTCGCCATGATGAAGGACGGGGCGTTCGACGGCGGCAACGACCGGTTGGAGATCTTCGAGTTCCACACCGACTGGACGACCCCGGGCAACACGACGTTCGGGACCGGCTTGACCAATGCCCCGAACACGACCCTCGACACAGCAGCGTTCGACACCGACCTCGGCTGCACCGTGTGGCCAGTTGACGGAGTCCGACGCCAGTGCATCCCGCAGCCGCCCGTCGGCGGCAACCCGAGCCAGCCACTCGATGCGCTCGCCAACCGCCTCATGGCCAGGCTCCAGTACCGCAACTTCGGTGGCCACCAGGCGCTCGTGGTGAACCACACGGTCGACGCCGACGGCGCCAACCGGGCGGGGGTGCGCTGGTACGAGCTGCGCAACACCGGTGCCGGCTGGTCGATCTTCCAGCAGGGGACCTATGCGCCCAATGACGGCATCCACCGCTGGATGGGCACCGCCGCCATGGACGGCCAGGGTGACATCGCCATCGGCTACTCCGTGTCCGACGGCACCACCACCTTCCCCGGCCTGCGCTACACGGGGCGCCACGTCGACGACCCGCTGGGTTCGCTGCCCCAGGGTGAGCAGATCCTCGCCGCTGGCACCACCGCCGAGACCGTCGCCCGCTGGGGCGACTACGCAGGCATGGCCGTCGACCCGGTCGACGACTGCACCTTCTGGTTCACGGGCGAGCGAGACAACAGCGCCACCAGCATCGGGTCGTTCCTGCTCCCCTCCTGCAGCGCCGCCGACCTCCGCATCACCAAGAGTGACGCGCCCGACCCCGTCTTCGCCGGTCAGGACGTCGCCTACACCCTCACCGTCACCAACGGCGGCCCGAACACCGCGAACGCAGTGACCGTCACGGACGTGCTCCCGGCCGGGGTCATCCTGCTCAACACGGTGCCGACCTGCAGCAACAGCGCCGGCACGCTCACCTGCCCGGTCGGCAGCCTGTTGAGCGGCCAGACGGCCACCGTGGTGGTGCAGATCCACGTCCCGTCCAGCTACCTCGGAACCGCCACCTCCGCCACCCTCACCAACACCGCCACAGTGGCGGCCACCAACCAGACCGACCCCAACCCTGGGAACAACACGGCCACCGCCACCACCACGGTCAGGGCCTCTGCCGATCTGGCCGTGACCAAGGTCTGCAAGCCCGACGAGCCCGCTGCGGCCGGGAGCCCCGGCTTCTGCGACATCTACGTCGACAACCTCGGACCGTCCGACGCGCTCGGGGTGACCCTGACCGACGTGCTCACGTCGGCCACCCCGTTCTCCGTCACCGGGGTGACGGTCAGCCCGTCCGGCACCTGCAGCCCGACATCGAGCGGCCCGACGACGTCGTTCACGACGACGTGTGCCCTCGGCACCGTGGCGGCCGGAGGCCGCAGGACCATCCACGTCGAGGTGTCAGCCGCTGATGTCGCCCAAGTCAACGACGTGGCCACGGTGTCGAGCAGCACCCCCGACCCGAACAGCTCGAACAACCAGGCCACGGGCCGGGTGCAGTTCACCGGCTCTGCCGACCTGGCGCTCGACAAGACCGGCCCGGCAACGGTGGTCGCCGGGACCCCGCTGCAGTACGTCATCACGGTGACCAACCTCGGGTCGTCGACGGCCCGCAACGTCGTTGTCACCGACACCCTTCCGAGTGGTGTCAGCTTCGTGTCGGTGACGCCGTCACAGGGCACCTGCACCAGCGGCCAGCCCTCCGCACGTGATCTTCGCTGTGGCCTGGGCGACATCGTGGCGGGCGCCCCGCCCGTGACGATCACGGTCAACGCCGCAGTGGCCCCTGACGTCCCGCAGGGCACCATCTTGTTCAACCAGGCCGAGGTGTCGAGCGCCACCGCGGATCCCGACAACGGCAACAACCGAGACAGCGTGGCGACCACCGTCGGCACCTCCGCCGACCTGTCGATCACCAAGGGCGACTCGCCCGACCCGGTGCTCGCCGGCCAGCAGGTGACCTACACCATCACCGCCAGCAACGCCGGCCCGTCGACGGCCTCGAGCGTGCTGATCACCGACACCCTGCCTGCAGGCACGACCTTCGTCAGCGGCGTCAACGGCAACGGTGCGACGGTCTGCACCCTGGTGCAGCCCGGGACGGTGGTGTGCGCCCTCGGGACCCTCGCACCGGGAGCATCGTCCACGGTGTTCCTCACCGTGAAGGTCTCGCCATCGGTCCCGAACGGGACCGTGCTGCACAACGTGGCGACCGTGTCCTCTCCCACGAGTGACCCGACGACGGGCAACAACACGACTTTCGCCGACACGACGGTCAGCACGTCAGCCGACCTCTGGCTCGACAAGCAGGCGACGCGTCGGTCCGGGAACCCGTCACCGACGGTCATCTACACACTGGTCGTCCACAACGACGGCGGGTGCGAGACCGACGCCCAGTCGACCCCGACACCGACCTGCGGAACCGGCGGGCCGTCCGACGCCCAGAACGTGACGGTCACCGACCGCCTGCCGCTCACCCCCAAGAAGATGGTCGTGCAATACGTGTCACCGCAGTGCGCCTACGCCATCGCCAGCCACACCGTGACGTGCTCCACCGCCACCATTCCGGCGGGCGCCTCGGTGACGTTCGTCATCGAGGCCCAGGTCAGCGGCAGCGTGGGCACGATCACCAACACCGCTTCGGTGACGAGCAGCACGTTCGACCCCTTGGTCAGCAACAACACCAACGCCGCCAGCATCGTGATCAAGGGCGGTACCGGCAGGGGATGACAGCTACTGGAACGTGGATGCGTACACCAGCCGCACGATGACAGCCGCGGTGGTGAGGGTCACCTTCTGCCGCTCTGGGGTGATGCCGCCCCGGGCATCGCCACCACCCTCGACCTCGTAGACCCCTGGGGACACGTCGAAGCGAACAATGCCCGTGGCGTCGGTCTGGCCCGACGCCACGGTGCCGCCATCGGGGGTGCGAACCGTCACGGCGATGCCGTCGAGCGCGACCGGACCGCAGGCCGGGTCATCCGGCCGGTAGGGACCGCACACCGGTTGGTGCACGGCCTCGACGATCAGCCCCACGGAGCCGACGCCGGTCGGGCCGGATGTGGGCGACACCGGGGTCGACGAGCTCGTGCTGGCGGCGAGGCTGGCCGGCAGGGAGGTGGGCATCGATGGACCGGCGGCGGGGGGCGGTGGGGTGCGATCGGCCCGGCAGGCCGCCAGGCTGCTCAGCGTCACGAACATGAGCACGCGAGACCTCCACAGCATTTCCCAAGTATCTCAGCGGCAGCCGCCGAGGCGAAGGTCAGGCCGCCGGATCGAGCGGTCCGGCACTGGCCAGGCCTTCCGAGCCGCGGTCGGCGGATCACTAGCGTGACCGGGTGCTCGCCGTCGGCCTCGGCCTCCTGGTGGCCGCCGTCTACGGGACGGGCGACTTCTTCGGGGGGCTGGCCAGCCGGCGCCGCTCGGCCAGCCTGGTCGTGCTGTGGTCCCAGGGCGCCGGCCTCGCCGGCCTGCTGCTCGTGGTGCCCTTCGTCGGCGGCACTCCGGCCCGACGCGACCTGGGCCTGGGGATGGCGGCCGGGCTGGTCGGGCTGTGCGGGGTGCTCCTGCTGTACCGGGGCCTGGCCGCCGGCCGGATGTCGGTGGTGGCGCCCGTCACCGCCGTGGGCGCCGCCTTCGTGCCGTTCGCCGTCGGGGTCCTCGGCGGCGAGGGCCTCCCTGCCACCAGGCTGGCCGGCGCCGTCCTCGCCCTGGGCGGGGTGGCGCTGGTCAGCCGCAACCCCGACGAGCAGGTGGACCAGGCCGGGCTCGGCTCGCCGCTGGTCGAGCTGGGGCTGGCCGCCGGCGCCGGCGCCGCCTTCGGGATCGTCTTCGTGCTCCTCGGGGCTGTCGGAGAGGACGCCGGCCTGTGGCCGGTCCTCGTCCAGCGGACCGTCTCGGTGCCCACCCTGCTCGTCGCCGGAACGGTGGCCGGCCTGCCTCTCCGGGCCACCCGGTCGGACCTGCGCCTGATCGTCCCGGCCGGGGTGTGCGACGCCGGGGCCAACGCCCTCTTCGTGCTCGCCACCCGCGCCGGGGCGCTCTCGGTGGTGGGTGTCGTGTCGTCGCTCTACCCGGCGGCCACCGTGCTCCTCGCCGCCCTGGTGCTGAAGGAGCGGATCTCCCACTCGCAGACGCTCGGCCTCGTCCTGGCCGGCGCCGGCGTCGTCCTTCTCGCCCTGTAAAAGGAGGCCGCCAACCACTCAGTGTTCCGAGCCGTTAGTGACGCGCCAGGAACAACCACCTAAAGTGGCGCAAAGAGAGGCGATCGGCGCGGCGAGGGTTCTGCTCAACAGGACGTCGGGGCGCCGGCCGATCGGCGTGTCATCAACCGGGGGGTTTGCAGACCATGTCTACGACGCGAACGAGGACGGCTCGTGTGAGGGCGGTGGGGGTGGCCGCAGGGTCCGCCTTGCTTCTGATCGGTGTCGGAGCAGTGCCCGCCGCCGCCACCCACGTGACGGTCACCGGGGTGCAGGGCCGCGCCTTCGGCTACTCCAGCAACGTCGGCCTCTTCGGTGCCCCGCCCACCACCCGCGGGCCGGCTCCCACGGTGGCGCTGCCGGCGGGCGGCTCGGCTGGGCCGATCACCGCCACCGCCGCTACGGGTGACGTCACCTACGGGCCGGCCCGGCTCTTCACCTCCGGGCCGATCTCCCTGACCACCACGGGCACCGTCGGCCAGACCGGTGGCGTCACGACCACGGCGACCATCCAGACGATCAACACATCCCGCCTCGAGGTCTTCACCGCCGCCAGCGCGTCAAGCACCTGCACGACCTCGGCCACCGGCCTCACCGGCTCGACCACGATCGTCGGCGGAACCCTGCAGACCTCCGAGGGGAACCCCGACGTGACCGGCGACGAGACCAGGGTCACGATCCCCACCAGCCCGGAGCCCAACACGAGCTACGACGGAAGGCTCGAGGCCGTCGGCGACAGCTTCCGGTACGTGTTCAACGAGCAGATCGTGAACCCGGACGGCTCGCTCACCGTCAACGCCGCCCACCAGTACCTCATCGGCCCCACCGCGATCGGTGACCTCATCATCGGCCAGGTCGTGTGCGGCGTGACCACCGCCCCGTTGCCCCACGCCAACGTGGCTCCGGTGGCCAACGACGACTCCTTCTCGACCCTCGGTCTCGCCCCGTTGACGGTGGGCGCCCCCGGCGTCCTGGGCAACGACACCGACGCCAACGGCGACGTCCTCACCGCCGGCTCGGCCACCGACCCCGCCGGTGGCACCGTCACGCTCAACCCCGACGGGTCGTTCGTCTACACCCCCGACACCGGGTTCAGTGGAGCGGACACCTTCACCTACACGGCCACCGACCCGGGCGGGGCCAGCGACACCGCCTCCGTGACCGTCCACGTGGGCAACAGCCCCCCCGTGGCCCGCGACGACGCCTACACCGCGCTCCTCGGCACTCCGCTGAGCGTT
>JBKJUI010000184.1:0-3283 GCA_046590775.1 Acidimicrobiales bacterium | reverse complement strand
GTTGACGATCCAGGGTTCGGTGCCACCGACGGGGCGGCTGCTCCTCGGCCGCCTCGCTCCGCGTGGCCCGATGCTGGCGACCGAGGACCGCGAACGGCACCCGGCGAAGGGCCGGCGGGCCACGAACCGGCAGGGTGACCGGGGTTCGGTCGCTTTGATCGGCCCGACCCGGTCGGGCAAGACCGTGCTCGCGTCGGCCGGGATCATCGGCTGGGACGGCCCGGTCGTGGCGCTGTCGGTGAAGCGGGACCTGTACGACACGACTGCCACGGCCCGAGCGGCGAGAGGCGAGCTGGCGGTGTTCGACCCCGGGGGTGTGACCGGACTCCCGTCGGCGCGGTGGACGCCGCTGCGTGACGTGACCACGACCTCGGGCGCGGCCCGCTCCGGGCGGGCGCTGGCACAGGCGATCCCGCGCAACGGGGTGACCGGCGGGGACTTCTGGGCTTCCCACGGTGAGACGCTGACCTCGGCGTACATGTCCCTGGCGGGCCTGTCCCAGCTCGTCGGTGGCGACGGGGACGGCCAGCGGGAGCCGTTGACGATCGGCCGGTTGGCGACGTGGGCGTACATGCACGTCGGGATCACCGATCCGACGGCCAACAAGCTCGTCCGCCTCGGCCTCGCCGACACCGAGCCGTTGGAGGTCCGGCTGTTGGCGAAGGACGCGATGACCAAGCTGATGGCCTTCGAAGGCGAGGACCCGCGCATCCGGGCCTCGATCTATGCGACGGCACGTCTGGCGTTCGAGGCGTGGACCGAGCCGGCCGTGTCCCACTCGGCGTCGCTTGACCCCCGCGCCTTCTACTGGGCGGACGAGATCGGTCCGCACCAGCCGCGATATGTCGACCTGGAGTGGCTCATGGACGGCGAGTCGAGTCAGTCGAACACCCTGTACCTGGCGGCACCATCGACCGAGTTCGCCCGCCTCGCGCCCGTGTTGGGTGGACTGCTGGGCGACCTCCGCGAGCAGATCCACGCCTGGGACATCGCCGGCCGTCGGCTCGCCAAGCCCTTGCTGATCGTGATCGACGAAGCCGGCCAACTCGAGCTGCAGTGGCTCCCCGAGGAGGTGTCCACCATCGCCGGGCTCGGCGGGATGTTCATGACCGGCTGGCAGTCAAAATCCCAGATCACCCACCGCTACGGCACCCTGGCCGACGCGGTCCTGGGCGGGCACCGGTCGAAGGTGATCTTCAGCGGGACCGACGACCCGTCCACCCTCGACTACGTGTCGCGTGTCGCCGGGACCGAGCACGTCGCGCAGCGGGGCTGGTCGGCCGACACCGGCGGGGGCCGCAAGACGGTGTCCGAGCACGTCCAGCGCGAGGATCTGCTCCCGGCGCACGTGATCCGCCAGATGCGCCGCCAGGAAGCCGTCCTCCTCCACGGCACGTTGCCGCCGATCCACCTGCGGCTGGTGCGCTGGTGGGAAGACCACGACCTCGGACAGCTCGTGCCGGTGGGTGCCGACAAGAAGGCGTTGCCACCACCGGCGACGGGGACATGTCCGGTGTGGCCGGAGGGCGGTACGTCGCCCGAGCCGGTGCTCGACCCGACCGTGGTCGCCGAGTCCGTCGCCAACCTCCCCAGACCTCGGGGTCCCCGCGACCGGGCCTCGGCCAGCGCCGCCCGCCGCCCACAGCCCGGCCGCCCGGCGGACCGGATGCAAGGACAGCTCGAGCTCGTCCCATCCCTTGACGAGGCCGTCGACCGGAACCGGGTCGCCGGATTGTGCGAGCGGTGCGGAGCACGGGTCCCGGTCGGCGCCGGGACGACGGTCAGCTTCGGTGGTCGGGTCGTGATCCGCTGCCACCCCACCTGCCCGTAGCGGCGCGAGTCCAGGGTCCCGGCGGCGATCGGGAGTCACATCGGGACCAAGTCCGGGAGTAGCTCCGGGACCAGGTTCCGTCACCGTCGCCGGCATGGCACGCCAGTCCCAGCGGATCAGCTTCGAGACCTTCGCCGAGATGGCCGCCCATCTCGACCGGTGGGCCGGATCGTCGCTCACCGCCCCGGCCGCGTGGGAGGCCGCGCTGATCGGAACGCAGTCGTGGTTGGACTACTCGGCCCGCAACCAGGTGCTCCTCGCCTCCTACGGGGCCGACGGCCCGGTCGCGGGGGTGGAGACGTGGCGGCTGGTCCCCTCCACCCATGAGGACCGCGGGTGCGCGGTCCGGGCCGGGGAGCACGGGTACCCGGTCCGGGTACCGATCACCACCGGCGGGACTGAGCCCGACCCCTACGTCGGCGGCTCCCGGCCGACCCGGGCAGCGGTGGAGCGGTGGGAGTGGCGGCCCGTGTTCGCGGTCGACCAGCTGGCCCGCCGACCCGCGCCCGACGCGCTCACCCCGGCCGACCTCCCGGCCGTGTTGACCGGCGCGCAGGCCGACAACGAGTTCGTGGCTGCGGCCCGACGGGTCGCCACCGCCACCGTGCGGGGAAGGCTCCCGAAGTCCGACGACCCCCACCGGGTGCTCGCCGACGCCGCCGGACGACTACGGCGGTCGGCGAAGCGCCCCGATCTGGACCCTGTCCTTCGCCAGCAGGCGGCATGGCTGGTCGCTGACCGTGTCGGCCTCGCCCCAACCGATCGGCCCTCCGAGTTCGACCCGTCCGGGTTGAAGCCACGCGAGCGGTGGGAGCGTCTCCAGGACGTACTGGAACCCGCCCGCAAGCTGACCGCCGGGCTCGGTGTCGTGGTCGGCGTCGACCTGGTGGCGTCGCCGTTACCCCGGATGGAGGTCGTCGATGACCGGGTCGTGCCCGCCGGGCGACGCCACCGGCTCCCCGCTGCGTCGCTTGAACAGCTCCCGGTCGGACGGTGGGTCACCGTCGGCCCCTACACGCCCGCCGAGTGGGCTGCCCGCGGCGAACACGCCGCCGGCCAAGGTGCCTACCTGCGACTGAACAAGACCGCCTACCTCGCCGCGGTCGAAAGAGGTGACCTGGCGGGGTGGCGGCTCGAAGACGTCGCCGCCCGGACCGGGAATGGGCTACTCGCCACCGGCACGGCCCCCAGCCTCGAACAGGCCCGTGCCGATGCCGTCGCCGCGGTCCGGACCCGTTACCCCGCTCTCATGGGCCCGGTCGACGTGACGAGCCCGTCGCCGGGCGGGGTGGGCGGCGGGTGGGAGTCGATGCCCGGTCATGGCCGCAGCTCGGCGGAGCTGCGCCATCTCAGTGACCAGGTCACCCTGTACGCCATCCCCGGACCCGGCGGGCGGTGGATGCCGGCTGTCCACCAAGGCCCGACCGGGGTCATGGGGCGGCTGCCGTCGAC
>JBKJUI010000181.1:0-5661 GCA_046590775.1 Acidimicrobiales bacterium | reverse complement strand
CGGATCCCCTCCCTTCTGCGCCAGCAGGGCAGGAAGCGGTTCCAGGTCATCCTCACGACCAACTACGACGACGCCCTCGAGCGGGCCTTCCAAGCGGCCGGTGAGCCCTACGACCTGCTCTTCTACATCAGCGAAGGCGACGACCAGGGCAAGTGCCGCCACGTCGCCCCCGACGGCACGTCGACGGTCGTCCATCGCCCGAACGAGTACGACCTCATCTCCCCCGACGAGCGCACGGTCATCGTGAAGATCCACGGCGCCATCGACCGCCTGGACCGCGGAGACGACAGCTTCGTCATCACCGAGGACGACTACATCGACTTCCTGACCACGGGCACCGAGATCACCGACCTCCTCCCGACGCAGGTGGCGGCCAAGCTCAGCGGCAGGACGCACTTCCTCTTCCTCGGCTACGGCCTCCGCGACTGGAACCTGCGGGTCATCCTCCGCCGCATCTGGGGCCGGCAGACCCTGAAGGACATCTCGTGGGCGGTCCTCGACCGCATGGACGACATCGACCGCCAGTGGTGGCAGCGATGGGGCCCCATGGAGATCATCGAGGTGGGGCTGAGCGACTACATCCCGAGGCTCGAGGAGGTTCTGGCCGAGTCTGCGGCACGCAAGGCCAGGCCATGAGCCAGGTCTCGTCGCCGTTCGTCGGCCTTCGCCCCTACACCGATCAGGAGGCGGCGCTCTTCTTCGGCCGGGAGCGCGAGCGGCGCATCGTGTCCTCCAACCTCCTCGCCTCCCGCCTCACCCTGCTCTACGGCCCGAGCGGCGTCGGCAAGAGCTCGCTGCTGCACGCAGCCGTGGTCCCCGAGCTCAGGGCTCTGGCCGCCGAGCAGGGCGACGACCCCGACGTCCCCGCCTTCACCGTCGTGGTCTTCAGCTCTTGGCGGGACGAGCCGACCGCCGCCCTCCTGCGCGGCCTGGCCGCCGCCGGCGCAGAGACCGACGCCGGGACCTCCACCTCAGAGCCCTCGCTGGCCGCCACCCTGCGCTGGTGGTCGAAGACGCAGCGGCCCGACCTCCTCGTCATCCTCGACCAGTTCGAGGAGTACTTCCTCTACTCGGGCGCCTCCGCGGGGGACGACCGGTTCTCGAGGGAGCTCTCGGAGGCGATCAACGACCCTGACCTCCGGGTCAACTTCCTCGTCTCGTTCCGCGAGGACGCCCTGGCCAGCCTTGACCGCTTCAAGGGGCGCATACCGAGGTTGTTCGGGAACTACCTGCGGATCGGCTACCTCGACGCCGACGGAGCCCGGGGTGCGATCACGGGCCCGGTCGTGACGCACAACTGGGCCCATCCCGACGATCGGATGGAGGTGGAGCCAGCCCTGGTCGAGCGCGTCCTGGACGAGGTCGAGGCCGGGAAGGTGATCGTCGGCCAGGCCGGTGCCGGGACCGTGGCCGGGCCCCGGGGCGCCACATCGGCCCGAGCCATCGAGACCTCGCACCTCCAGATCGTTCTGGCCCGGCTGTGGGACGAGGAGCGCTCCACCGGCTCCGGCACCCTGCGCCTGGCCACCCTCGAGCGCCTGGGGGGCGCGGCCGAGATCGTGCGCAGCCACCTCGACCGGGTGCTCACCTCGCTCTCTGCGGGCGAGCAGGACGTGGCCGCGGCGGCGTTCGAGCACCTGGTCACGCCCTCGGGCGCCAAGATCGCCCACAGCGCACCCGACCTCGCCATCCTGGCCGGAGTCCCCGAACCCGAGCTCCTCGCCGTGCTCGGGCGCCTCTCGAGCGGAGCCAGCCGCATCCTGCGCCCGGTCGAGCCCTCGCCCGGGCGGGCCGAAGAGCGGTACGAGATCTTCCATGACGTGCTGGCCGCCGCCATCCTGGACTGGCGCTCGCGGTACGTGCAGCAGAAGGAGCGGGCGGCGGCCGAGCAGGAGCTCAGGCAACAGCGGCACGAGGCCGAGGAGCGTGCGCGCGCCGCCCGGCGGAGAGCGAGGAACATCTCCGTCTTCTCGATCGTCAGCGCGCTGCTGGTCGTCGCCGTGGTGCTGGCCGTCGCGGCCTGGCGCGAAGGCGCCCGCGCCCGCTCTCGCCAGCAGGCGGCCGAGGCGCTGTCCTACCTCTCGGTCGACCCGATCAGGAGCGTCCGCGCCGCGCTGGCCGCACTGGAGACGTCGCCCACCGCCGAAGCCGAGAGCGCCCTCCGTCAGTCGCTCGCCGGATCGCGGGTCCGGACGGTGCTGACCGGCCATGACGACTGGGTGAACGCGGTCGCCTTCGACCCCCAGGCCGGGAGCATCGCCACGGCCAGCAGCGATGGGGCAGCCAGGATCTGGGACGTGAGGACGGGGGAACAGCGGGCGGTGCTGAAGGGCCACACCAACCGGGTGGCGGTGGCGGCGTTCGACCCGTCGGGCCGGGCGGTCGTCACGGCCAGCGGCGACGGCACGGCGCGCATCTGGGACGCCGCCACCGGCGCCGAGCTCCTGGTGCTGGCCCCGCCCCCCGCCGACCGTCGACCCGTCGTCACGGCCAGCTTCGACCCGGCCGGAACGACCGTCCTGAGCGCCGGAGAGGACGGCGTCGTCCGCCTCTGGGACGCCGCCACCGGTGCGCTGCGGCGGGAGCTCCGGGGCCACTCGGCCCTCGTCACCTCGGCGCGCTTCGACCCGAGCGGAACGAAGGTGGTCACGTCCAGCTCCGACGGCACGTCGCGTGTGTGGGAGGTCGAGACGGGCCTGGAGGTGGCGAGGCTGGCCACCCACGAAGGCCGGGTGAACACGGCGGTCTTCAGCCCGGACGGCAGCCTCGTGGCCACTGCCGGAACCGACCGGAAGGCGTTCGTGTGGAGCTGGCAGACCGGCGAGTCGATCGGCCTCCTCGGCCACACCGGCCAGGTGGCGAGCGTGCGGTTCGACGGCAGCGGCAGACGCATCGTCACGGTCGGCGACACGATCGCCAGGGTGTGGGACACCGGGACCGGGCAGCTGGTGGCGGCGCTGCGCGGCCACGACGGCCCGCTCACCGCGGCAGCCTTCAGCTCCGACGACCTGCGGGTGGCGACGGCCAGCCAAGACGGGTCGGCGCGCGTGTGGGACGTCGCCACCGCCTCCACCCTGGTCGAGCTCCGCGGCCACACCGAGATCGTGTGGGACGTCGCCTTCCGGCCCGGGGACGACCGGACGCTCGCCACCGCCGGCAGCGACGGCACCGGCCGGATCTGGGAGCTGCCCGAGCAGGTGACGCTCGCCCACCCGGGCTCGCTCGTCGGTGCCGAGCTCAGCCGGGACGGCCGCTCGGTGCTGACGTCCGACGACGGCGGCACCGCCCGGGTCTGGGACGCGACGAGCGGGCGGCAGGAGACGGCCCTCGCCGGCAACGACCGTGAGGTGCAGGCCAGCTTCAGCCACGACGCCGAGCTCATCGTCACGGTCGACCGCACGCGCGCCCGGGTCTGGGATCGGCGGAGCGGCGAGGGGCCGATGGCCGAGACGACCGAGGTGCGGCGGGGCGTCGCCCGGTTCACGCCGTCGGCCGACGCCGTGCTCGTCAGCGACGAGGACGGGACGGTCTACCGCTGGGACTGGCGGGGCGGCGGCCCGCTCCGGCGGCTCACCGGCTCACGCGGGGCCTCCACCCTCACCGATCTCGAGATCAGCCCCGATGGCCGGGAGATCCTGACGGCGGGGTCCGACCGGGTGGCCCGCACCTGGGATGTGGCCAGCGGGCGCGAGCGGGCGACGCTGCGCGGTCACGACGGGGCGGTGTACAGCGCCCGCTTCAGCTCCGACGGGCGACGGATCGTGACGTCCAGCGCCGATGGCACGGCCCGCGTCTGGGACGCCACCACCGGGCGGCAGCAGCGGTCCTTCGTGACCGATCGCGGCCTTCGGACAGCCGCCTTCGACCGGAGGGGAGAGCGGATCGTCGCCGGGTCGGTGGACGGCTCAGTGCGCATCTGGGACGTCCGCTCCGGGCGCACGCTGTCGGTGTTGTTCCCCCACACCACAACGGTGAGCTCGGCCATGTTCAGCCCCGACGGCGTCCGGATCCTGAGCGCCAGCGACGACCGGACGGCGACGATCCACGGCTGCCCGACCTGTGGCGAGGTCGAGGCCCTCCGCCGGCAGGCGAAGGAGCTGCTGGCTCGAATGCCCCTCCTCACCGAGCAGACGGTCACGGGGTGGGTGCTGGTGCCGCGCGACTGCTACGACGTGGCCGGCCGGTACGCCAGGATCGTCGGGTGCGAAGGGCCCCACGAGAGCGAGGTCTTTGCCGTGATCGAGCATCCAGCCGGCTTCGATGTCCCCTTCGTCGACGACCAGGTGAAGGACCACGCCCGGCAGCAGTGCGAGGGGCCACCGTTCACCGACTACGTCGGCGGCCCGGCCGCAGCCTCGCGCTACCGCGTGTTCGCCTGGACGCCGAACCAGGGGAGCTGGGAGGCGGGCGACCGGCGCATCACCTGCGCGCTCTACGGCTCGGGAAAGCTGCGGGGGACGGCCAGGGGCACCGGTCGGTGAGGGCCTCCGTCGAGTCGGGAGGGGTCTGGTGAGCCCGCAGATCGCTGTGTCCCTCATCTCGGCGGCCGTGGCGCTGGTCAGCGTGTACGTGAGCACGAGGGCGGCCCGCAGCACCGCGCGGCTCAGCCATGAGTTCGAGCTGGCGAAGAGCAAGGCCACCAAGGAGCAGCTGGTGGAGGAGCTCATGAGCCGCTACCGCGAACCGTTGCTACGTGCGGCCTTCGACCTCCAGAGCCGGATCTTCAACATCATCGAGCACCGGTTCATGGTCCACTACGGCGCCGACGGACGGGAGCACGAGCAGCAGTACGCCCGTGACAACACGGTCTTCCTGTTCGCCGAGTACTTCGGCTGGGTCGAGATCCTGCGGCGCGACGTGCAGTTCCTCGACCTGGGCGACGTCGAGCGGAACTACCTCCTGGTCCAGCGCCTCGAGCAGATCGGCGACACGTTCGCGATGTCGGACCCCGAGAGCGCCGACCCGAGCTTCAGGATTCTCAAGGGCCAGCAGCGGGCCCTCGGCGAGCTGATGATCCCGAGCCGACCCGACGACGTCGGCGCGGGGCGGAGGTTCTGCCTCGGCTATGCCGCCTTCCGGGGCCGCCTGCAGGAGGAGCCGGCCTTCGCCGACTGGTTCCGCCCGCTGTGCGACGACGTGTCGGCCTTGGTCGGCGAGGACACCCGCGCCTTTGAGCGCCTGGTGCCAATGCAGCACGCCCTCCTCGACCTGATCGAGTTCCTGGACGACCCCCCGAGGCGGTTCCTTCGCGAGCGCTGCACCAAGCTCCACCCGCGATAGCGTCCGGCCACCTGACGCCAGGCCCAACGAGGGGGTTGCCCGTGGCGGAGCTCGCCGACGTGTCCGTGTCGACCCACGTCGACGCCGCCGCCGAGGACGTGTACGACCTCGTGGCTGACCTGCCCCGGATGGGCGAGTGGAGCCCCGAGTGCACATCCGCGGCTTGGAGGGGCGGCGCCACCGGAGCCGCGGTCGGCGCCAGGTTCCGGGGTTGGAACCGCAAGGGCGTCGTCCGCTGGTTCACCGACGGCGTGGTGGTCGAGGCCGATCGGAGCCGGGCGCTGGCCTTCGACATCACCGGCCTGGGCCTGAAGGTGGCCCGCTGGGCCTACCGGTTCGAGCCTGATCCTGACGGGAGCGGTTGCACCGTCACCGAGGAGT
>JBKJUI010000150.1:0-3021 GCA_046590775.1 Acidimicrobiales bacterium | reverse complement strand
CTTGACGATGACGAGGTTGGGTCGGACGTCGTTGGGTGGGACGTTGAGGTTGGAGGCCAGCGGCTTGGTCTCGCCGGTGGGCCAGACGGTGATGAAGGTGGCGGCGGTGGGGTTGACAGCGGTGACGTTGAGCACGACGGCGGTGACGCCGGTCAGGGGCACGCCGCCGACACCGGTGACGGTGACGTTGCGGGTCCCGCCGGGGCCGATCGGGCCGACCGGGCCGGGCCCGAAGCGGGAGTCCCACACTCGGAACGGCGAGACCGGGGTGTACAGCGACCCCGGGGCGGAGACGCCGCACGTGACCTGCCCGAACCTCAGGTCACCGACGGCCGTCGGCCCGAGGATGTACTGGTGGCCGGCGTAGACCGTGAGCGAGCCGTCGGGGTTGACGACCTGCTCGTTGAACACGTACCGGAAGCTCTCGACCGTGGTGTTCACGTGGATGTGGCCGGTGAAGGTGGTGTTGGGGGCGGGGTTGGCTGGGACGGGCACGCTGACCGGTGGGTGCTCGCCGGGGTCGATGAAGTCTCCGTCGTCGTTGAGGTCGTCACCGTTGTCGGTGAACAGCACGCCGCCGTTGATCGTGGTGGAGCCGCTGGAGCCGCCCGCCGAGGCGGTGCAGGTGCTCCTCGCGCTGCTGGCGGTGAGGCTCTCCTGGCCCGAGGTGTTGATGGAGTTGATCTCCGTCGTGGAGGTCACGGACCCCGTGGGCCCGGTGGTCCCCTGGCTGCTGACTGTGGTCGACCCCGAGGAGAAGAAGATGGCGGGTCCGACCTGACCCACGGTGCCGCCGCCGCCGACCGTTCCTGCTCCACCGGTCGGCGGCAGCACTACCGACGGGGTGGAGGAGGTGGCCGGCGTCGGGGCGCACCCGGCCGGCAGGTTGTTCGTGGGCGGGTTGGTGCAGGCCTCCTGGCCGAAGCCGCGGGTGTTGACCGGGCTGCCGAAGATGCTGACCTTGAGCTGGTAGCCGTACGCGCTGCCGCTCACGGTCGTCACGTCGGCCGCCGCCGCCGGACGGGGCGCGACGCCGCTGACCATCAGGAAGATCGAGACCGCGGCCGTGACCGCGATGCAGCGACGACCCTTCCCCCGTAGCTGTGCCATGTGTGCGTGTCCGACCTTCCGTAGAGATCTTCGGCCGCCGGCCCTCCAGCCTGCCACCGCAGGGCCCCCGCTCGCTCGTCGGGTGCCGCCACAGGCGTTGCGCCAGGCGCAGCTGCTGGTGGCGGGTCCATGCTGATGACGTGGGAGGAGCAGGCGCCGCCGCCTTGATCGCCGCCGTCTGCCTCTCGTTCGGCGCGTTGGGTGCCGCCTCCTTCGGGAGGGCGCGGGCAGGGCGGACGCTGCTCGCGGGGGCGGCGACGCTCTCGGCCGCGGCGGTGGCCGTGCTGGCCTTGGCCATGTGGCGGGTGGACACGACGCTCGTCGAGGTCGCCCTCGCCACGAGCCACTCGACGGCGGCGCCGTTGCGGCTGGCCGGCCTGTGGGGAGGCCCGGCCGGGTCGCTGCTGTGCTTCGCCGCTCTCGTGGCCGCCGTCGCCGCGGCGGCGGCGATGCCGGCCCGGCGCCTGCCGACCGTCGGGCTGGTGGCGGTGGCGGCACCGACTGCGGCGCTGCTCTGCGTGGCGGCGCTGGCCCGGCCGTTCCGGCTGGCGGCACTGGCCCCGATCGACGGCGGCGGACTGGTGCCCGTGCTCCGCCGGACCAGCATGCTCGTGCACCCGCCGGTGGTCTACGCCGGGCTGGCCCTCCTCCTGGTGCCCGCCGTCGTCGGCATCGCCGACCTGGCCGGCCGGGCCGACGACGGTCACCGGGCCCTCGCCCGCCGGATCGCCCTCGTGGCCTGGTCGCTGCTCGCTCTCGGCATGGTGCTCGGGTCCCGCTGGGCCCACCGCGAGGTCGGGTGGGGCGGGGTCTGGGCCTGGGACCCGGTCGAGGACGCCGCCCTGCTCCCGTGGCTCGCCGTGACCGCCGGCCTCCACCAGCGCTCGGCCCGCGGCTGGTGGGCTGGTGCCGGGCTCCTGGCGCTGGCCGGGACCTGGATCACCCGGTCCGGGCGCCTCGAGTCGGTCCACGCCTTCAGCGGGCAGGGCGCCGTCGGGCTCTGGCTCGGCCTCGCCCTCGTCGCCTCTGCGGCGGCGGTGGCCGTCGTGGCGGTGGCGGGGCGGCGCCGGTCGGCGGAGCGTGACGCGCCAGAGCGCCAGCGTCGGGTCTCCGTCGCCCTGCTCGTCGGCGCCGCCGCCGCCTGGGTGGGGATCGGGACGGCGTGGGCGGCGGCCGGTGGGGGCGACCGCACGGTCGCCGCCAGCTTCTACGTGTCGCTGGTGGGACCGCTGGCCGTCGCCGGCCTGGTCGTCCTCGCCCGCGGCGCCCGGCCGCCGGACCTGGTCGTCGCCGCCGCGGTCGGTGGGGTGGGCGCGGTGGCGCTGGCGCTGGTCGGGTGGCGGTCCCCGGGCGTCCTGGCCGTGGCGGTCGTGGCCCCGGCGGCGGTGGCCGGGTCGCTGGCGCGAGCCAGTGGTCACGGGGCGAGGCTGGCCCACCTCGGCTTCGTGGCCGTGGTGGCAGGTGGCGTCGCCACGACCGCAGGCCAGGCGGGGACGGCCCGCCTGAGCGTCGGCGAGGAGCGCAGCATCGCCGGCCTCGGCGTCCGCCTCCTCGGTCTCGAGGAGGTGCAGCGGCCTGACAATCACGGCGTCGCCGCCCGGCTCGAGGTGAGCGGTCGCCGCATGGCACCGGCGCTGGTGGAGGTCGAGGACCGGGGGCCGAGAGCCGACGTGGTCACCTCCAGCGGCGTCGGCCGGGAGGTGCAGGCCGCCCTGGTGAGCACCGACGGGAACGGCACGGCGGTCGTGAGCGTGAGCACCACGCCCGGTGCGACGTGGGTGTGGGGCGGCGGCCTGCTGCTGGCCGGAGGCGGCCTCGCGGAAGCCGTGGCTCGACGACCGAAGCGGCGCGCGGCGATCCACCAGCCACAGCCGGCCCTCGACCACATCTAGGGCGCCGGACGAGCCTGGC
>JBKJUI010000130.1:0-3451 GCA_046590775.1 Acidimicrobiales bacterium | reverse complement strand
GGTTTGTTGGGCTTCCTCGTGGGCTTCGAGTCGTCCGAGTAATCAAGGTTGGCGTCGTCCGGATGCTTCCAGGCGATCTCCGCGGTCTGCAGTACCCGATGGTCACCCACAAGTTCTCCAAACGTGGGCAAGGGCGCCCTCGGCCTGTTCCAGGCCGGGCCGGCCACTGGCGCCATGAGCCACTGAGCCGCTGAAGTCGGCGGCCGCGCCAGCCGCTAACCGACCGGCAGCGTCGTCGCCCACTCCGGGGAGGACCGATGGCCATTGAGCCTGGGTAGCTGCACGGTGCAGAGTGCAGCCTCGAGCGCCCGGGACCGGCTCTGCCTAGTGTCGATGGTGGTGGCCTGCGGCCACGGGGCCGCCGTGGTCGCCATGGCGGCGGCGATCTCAGGTGTCGCGTCGGAGGGATCTCGCCCGGCGGCCGCTCGTCGTTCCATCCGTGCCGCGGCCACGGCTGGCGGCGCGTCGCAGCGCAGCTCGATCAGGTCGGACACGGTTCTGCCGGCGAGGGCTCGCGCCCGTTCCCGCCATGCATCCGAGGTCCAGGAGGCATCGAGGACGACGGTCTCGCCCATGCCGAGCGCCACACCAGCGCGATCGAGCAGCCTGTCGTAGGTCGCCGCGGTTGCCTGTTCGGTGTAGATCCCGGTGCCGAACCGGGCCGACATGTGGGCATCGGCCCCCACGCCGGCGAGCTCCTTCCTGACCTCGTCAGACCGCAGGCATGTCGCCTCAAACGCAGTGGCCAAGCCGGCGGCGACCGTCGACTTCCCGGTTCCCGGCGACCCACCAACCAAGACGAGCCGGACGCGAGCCGCCTCGAGATGAGAGGAAGCGAGATCCAGGAGGCGGCGAGCCTGGGCCGGCGCCTCCGGATCACCTTGGCCGGCGCGGATGCCTGTGACCTTGGCCCGCACCTGGGCCCGATAGGCGATGTGGTGGTGGGCCAGCGAGGTCGGCCACACGTCGCCCCTGTACTCGCCGTAGGCACCCAGGAAGAGCCGGCCCAGGTCCGCACGGCCGAGACGCTCGAGGTCCATCGCCAGGAACGCGGCATCGGCCAGACCGTCGCCCAGGCGCAGGTGGTCGTCGAACTCGATGCAGTCCAGCACCCGGGGGCCGTCATCGAGGCAGAAGATGTCGTCAGCCAGCAGGTCTCCGTGCCCATCCACGGCTCGACCCTGGTCGATCCGGTGTTGCAGGAGGTCTTGGCGCCCGTCCAGGTAGCGGCAGGCGAGGGCGTGGACCCGGGCGATGGCGTCGTCCTCGAAGATGTGGCCCATCCGGATCAGCCCGTCGGTGTTGGCGTCCCAACGCAACCGCGTCGCAGGGACCCCGGCGGCCTCGTCGGCCTCGTCGGAGCGTGCCGACCGGCCGTGGAAGGTGGCGAGGAGATGGGCAAGGTGCCGGAGGTGATCGTCGACCGGTCTCCCAGCACGAACCAGGGAGGCCAGCCTGCGGTCTGACGGCATCCGTCGCATCACGATCAGGTGGTCGCAGACCGCCCCGTCGGGGCCGATGACGTCGGCGACGCCGAGGTAGACGTCCGGGGCGAGCCGCCGGTTGAGCTCGACCTCCCGGTGGCAGATGGTCGATCGTGCGCTCACGGACCGGAAGTCGAGGAACCCCAGATCCACCGGCTTCTTGATCTTGTAGGCCCGGTCACCGACGAAGAAGACCACCGCCGAATGGGTCTCGGCGACGCCCGCAGCGATGTCACTCGTCATCTCAACCCGCTCCGATCCGCCCCGAACCACGATTCCGGCCATGCCTGCATCATCGTCACCTGGAGCACGCTGCATCAGGGCCGAATGTCACAACGGGAGGACCAAGGGTCCCTGTGGGCGCCGTCACCGCCGGGCACCGGGGAACCTGCGTGGTGGTGGACGTCTGGCCGCCGATGATGGGGCTTCTGGCCCCACGTGCGAGCAGGTGTTCCGGCGTCGATCGGTGCCTTGGACCGCGATGGGAGCAGTTAGTCGAGCCGCCGACCGGAGGCGCCCGAGTCCGATGCGGAAGAGCTGTTCGATCTGACGGGATCGTTGGCTCGTCTTTGACGGGAACCCAGGGGGGCGGACGTCGACGGGTGCTTCGCGTGGGAGATCATGGTCGTCGACGCCCCGCACCGACAGGGCCGAAGGCTCGATCCTGAGGAGCGATGAGCAGCTCTCGTTTGGGACTTTCGGCCCTGCCAGCCGGGTGCGATGCCCGGCAGGATGGACGCGTGGAGCGTCGCCATGCCTCGGGCTCCCTCGACGGGATGGCGATGTCCCGAACCCCGCTGGGGGCGCCCTTGCCGTCGGTCGCGGATCCCGTTTCGACCATGCTGACGTCGAGCGGCCTGTCGACCGCTGAGGCCCGCTCCAGGCTGGCGGCCGCCGGTCCCAACGAGCTGCCCTCGCTCAGGCGGCCGTCGCAACTTCGGGCCCTCCTCGCCCAGCTCACCCATTTCTTCGCCCTGCTCCTGTGGGGTGCCGCCGGTCTCGCTGCGGTGGCCGGCATGACGCCGCTGGCTGTTGCCATCGTCGTGGTCGTCATCGTCAACGGACTGTTCGCCTATGTGCAGGAGCATCGGGCGGAGCAGGCGGCGGAACGGCTCCACGACCTCCTCCCGCGCCGAGCCACCGTCCGACGTGACGGTGCCCTGAGCGAGATCGACGCCCGGGAGCTGGTCGTCGGCGATGTTGTCCTGCTCACCGGAGGAGACCGGGTCAGCGCCGACCTCACCGTCCGAAGGGGTGACGACCTTGCCGTGGACAGCTCGATGCTGACGGGCGAGACGGTTCCGGAGCGACCGGAGGAAGGCAGCATTCTCCACGCCGGGACCTTGGTCACCGAAGGGGAGGCCGAGACCGAGGTCCTGGCGACCGGCGCCCGGACGCGGCTCGGGGGGATCGCCGCCTTGACCGAGGCGGGCAAACGGCCGCGCACCCCCATCGCTCTCGAGCTGGATCGGGTCGTGCGAACGGTGGCCGTGATCGCAGTGGTCGTGGGTGCCGGCTTCTTCGGCATCGCCCTTGCGCTCGGCACGCCCGCCACCGACGGCTTCCTCTTCTCCATCGGGGTCACCGTGGCGCTCGTACCCGAGGGGCTGCTCCCGACGGTCACGCTGTCGCTGGCCCGGGGGGCGCAACGGATGGCCGAGCAGAACGCGCTGGTCCGTCGCCTCGAGGCCGTCGAGACGCTGGGCTCGACGACCTTCATCTGCACCGACAAGACCGGCACCCTGACCCGGAACGAGATGGCCGTGGTCCGGGGCTGGACGCCGGAAGGATGGGTGGACGTCGACGGCACCGGCTACGAACCCACGGCCAGCCTCCGTGGTGAGGCTGCCGCGCTCAGCGCCGTGGCGGTGATGGCTCGGGCGGGAGCGCGGGCGTCGAGTGGTCGCGTCGTCCGACGAGGCGCGACCTGGGTTCCACGGGGAGACCCGATGGAGGCTGCGCTCGCT
>JBKJUI010000112.1:0-4659 GCA_046590775.1 Acidimicrobiales bacterium | reverse complement strand
GCTGCGCTGCAGCCGTCGGTTCGGCTCGTGGCGTCGTAGAAGGCCATCTGCAGCACGTCGGAGCCCGCTCGCCATGAGGTGGCCGTGGTCGCTGAGGACCAGCCCGGCACCTGGCCGTCCAGATCGTCGATGGGCACGTCGACGCATCCCCACAGGGCGCCCATGCGCAGCGCCGGACCTGTCCAGGTCCGCTGGTCGGTGACCGGCCACGTCGTGGTCGGTCCCGACGTCTGCCGGGGGAGGAAGCCCACCACGCGCACGTACGACCGGACCGGGCCAGTGGGGCGGCCGGCCTCCTGGAGTCGGGCGACGACGTCGAGCACCGCCCGCCGGCGGGACATCTGTTCGGGGCTCAGGCCCCGGGCGTCGTTCGACTGCTCGACGGGGTCCCGCACGACCAGCTCCGACCGGAGGCCGGGCCGGTTGACCGTGACGACCAGCGCGCCGGCGTCGGCCAGGTCCGGATCGTGGCCCAGGTCGGCCGGTGGTTCCGTGGCGCCGGCGTCCTCGGCGGCGGCCACCAGCGCCTGCACCCCCGCCACCGGGACCTCGAAGGCCCCGAGGCGGTGGGCGGCGGATGGCGGCTCGGACGCCAGCGAGGGCACGGGCCGCACGAGCCGACCGCCGGCCTGCAGCTCGATCGGCTGCATGATCAGGGAGCCGCCGGGGAGCGGGTACCCGTTGATCCACGAGAGCCTGAGCACGACGGCGGCGGGATCGGCCGGCAACGGCACAGGGGGCCGGGGCGTCGGCGGGGTCGTCACCGGCGCCGTGGTCGTCGCCGGAGGGGGCGCCGTCGTGGTCGGGGCCTCGACGGCCACCGGTGGAGCGCTCGGCGGGGCGGTGGTCGGGGGCACCATCGGGTCGCCGGCCAGGAGCGGAGGCTGGTCCGGCGGCGGGCCGAAGGGGAACGACCCTCCGGCCACCAGGCCGACCTCGCCCTCGCCCGCGCCCCCACCGCCACAGGCCGCCCCGACGACGCTGAGGAGCGCCAGGAGGGCGGCGAGCACGCGCCTCGGTCCCCCGGGGCGCCGCTTGCTCAGCGTGGACCGCACGACGAGGGAGACGCGCCCAGGAGCGCTGCGGTTGACACGATGTCTTACGGCACCTGCATGCTGCGCAGCGCCTGCACGGTGGCCAGGGCAGCCTCGGCGGCCTCCCGGCCTTTGTCCTCGGTGGAGCCGGGCAGGCCCGATCGCTGCACGGCCTGCTCCTCGGTGTCACAGGTCAGCAGGCCGAAGCCAACCGGCACACCGGTCAGGACGGCCACCTGCGTGAGGCCGTCGGTGGCGGCCTGGCAGACGTAGTCGAAGTGGGGCGTGCCGCCCCGGATCACCACGCCGAGGGCCACGACTCCGTCGAAGCCGGCCGAGGCGGCGGCCTTGGCCACCACCGGCAGCTCGAAGGCCCCCGGCACCCGGACGACCATGGCTTCGGCGCCGGCATCGAGGATGGCCTTGGTGGCCGACACGACCATGGCGTCGGTGATCGTGCGGTGCCAGAGGGCGGCGACCACCGCCACCTTGGCACCCTCGGCCCTGACCTCGAGGTCCGGAACCCCCTCGCCGCTCATCCCCCGTCGGCCTCCGGCTCGTCGGGGTCACCTGGCGAGTACGACCCCAGGTCGTCCATGAGATGGCCGAGGCGGGCCACCTTGGTGCGCAGGTAGTCGATGTTCTCGGCCGTCGGCTTGGACGGCAGGGGCACCCGCTCGGTGACCCGCAGGCCGAAGCCCTCCAGGCCCCCGCGCTTGGCCGGGTTGTTGGTCATCAGGCGCATGGTCGTGACGCCGAGGTCGTTCAGGATCTGCGCACCGATGCCGTACTCCCGGCTGTCGACCGGGAGGCCGAGCGCGGTGTTGGCGTCGACGGTGTCGAGGCCGGCGTCCTGCAGGCCGTAGGCGGCGATCTTGTGGGCTATCCCGATCCCCCGCCCCTCGTGGCCCCGGAGGTACACGACCACCCCCCGACCCTCCTCCTCGATCAGCGCCATCGCCGCGTGCAGCTGGTCGCCGCAGTCGCAGCGCCGGCTGCCGAAGATGTCGCCGGTGAGGCACTCCGAGTGCACGCGCACGAGGACGTCCTGCTCCCCGCTGATCGCACCACGCACGAAGGCGAGGTGCACCTCGCCGTCGAGGACCGACCGGTAGGGCACGCAGTTGAAGTCACCCCACTCGGTGGGGATGGTGGCTTCGGACAGACGGGTGACCAGCTTCTCGGTCTGGCGCCGGAAGCGGATGAGGTCGGCGATGGTGACGAGCAGCAGGCCGTGCTCGGTGGCGAACCGCTCGAGGTCGGGCATGCGCTGCATCTCCGACCCGTCCTCGGTGACCAGCTCGCACAGCACCCCCGCCGGTGTGAGCCCGGCCAGCCTGGTCAGGTCGACGGCGGCCTCGGTGTGGCCGGCCCGCTTCAGCACCCCACCCTCCCGGGCGATCAGCGGGGCGATGTGGCCGGGCCGGGCCAGGTCCGTGCTCCTGGTCGCCGGGTCGACCAGGCAGCGGATGGTGCGGGCCCGGTCGGACGCCGAGATCCCGGTGGTGGTGCCGTGGCGGAAGTCGACGGTGACGGTGAAGGCGGTCCGCATGCTCTCGGTGTTGACCGGCACCATGAGCGGCAGGTCGAGCTCGCGGGCCCGGTCACCGGTGATCGGCGCGCAGATCAGGCCGCTCGTGTGCCGTACGAAGAAGGCGATGGCCTCGGGGGTGGCGTGCTCGGCGGCCATGATCAGGTCGCCCTCGTTCTCCCGGTCCTCGTCGTCGGCCACGACCACGATCTGGCCGCGGGCGATGGCGTCGATGGCCTCGGGGATGCTGGCGTGCGGCATCAGGCCGGCGCCCCGGTGCTGGCCGCGGCGGACGCGGCGGCGGCGAGGTGGGCGGCGAGCAGCTTCTCGGCGTGCTTGGCCATGATGTCGACCTCCAGGTTGACCCGGTCTCCCGGGCGGACGCGGCCGAGCGTGGTGACCTCGGCGGTGTGGGGGATGACGGCGACACCGAAGCGATCGGCCTCGACCGCCACCACCGTGAGGCTGCAGCCGTCGACGGTGATCGACCCCTTCTCGACCACGTAGCGGGTGAGGGCCGGATCGAGCGAGATCACCAGGTCGGGGGCGGCCTGGACCACGAGGCCGACCGTGTCGACGTGCCCCAGCACCAGGTGGCCGCCGAGCCGGTCCTGCAGTCGCACCGGACGCTCGAGGTTGACGGGGGCGCCCGGGGCGAGGTCGCCGAGGTTGGTCCTGGCCAGGGTCTCGTCGACCACGTCGGTCTCGTAGCTCGCCGCGGCGACGGCCACCACCGTCAGGCAGGCGCCGTTGTGGGCGATCGAGTCGCCGACCTTCGTGCCGTCGAGGAAGCTCGGCCGGCAGGCGAAGCGGAAGCGGCCGCCGGCGCGCTCCTCGAGGCGGCCGAGCTCCTCGACGATGCCGGTGAACACTCAGGCCCCCCCGTCGGCGGCGGCGCGAGCCATCTCGAGGCGCAGGTCGGGACCCAGCTTCTCGACCGACGTGAAGCGGCCCCGCCAGGCCGCGGCGATCGTGGACGCCCCCGGGCCGGCGAAGAGGGGGCGGCCGTCGTCTCCCCCCAGCAGCGCCGGGGCCACGTACAGCAGGTAGCGGTCGACGAGGTCGGCGGCGTGGAAGGCCGACGCCACCGCGGCGCCGCCCTCGACCAGCACGCTCAGCACGCCCGATCCACCGAGGTGGTCGAGCACCTCGTCGAGCTCCCCCGTCAGCTCGAGGCACGGGTGCACCCGCGCCCCTTCGGGGGCGGCTCCGAGCACGACCCGCAGTGGGTCGCGCCCTTCGACGTGGCGAACGCTGAGCTCGGGGTCGTCGGCCCGCACGGTGCCGGCGCCGACGAGGACAGCGTCGTGCTCGGCCCGCTCGCGGTGCACGTCGGCCCGGGCCTCGGGGCCAGTGATCCAGCGGGAGGACCCGTCGGGAGCGGCCGTGCGCCCGTCGAGCGTGGCCGCCAGCTTCAGGGTGACCCAGGGCCGCCCCGTGCGCCGGTGGTGCAGATAGGTGGCCAGCTGCTGCTCGACCTTCGAGCCGAGGACCCCGACCTCCACCTCGACGCCGGCCGCCCTGAGCCGCTCGACGCCACGCCCGGCGACGTGGACGTCGGGGTCGAGCACCCCCACCACGACCCGGGCGACGCCGGCGTCAAGCAGGGCGTCGACGCACGGGGGGGTGCGGCCATGGTGGCTGCACGGCTCGAGGGTGGTGACGACGGTGGCCCCCCGGAGGTCAAGCCCCGCCTCCCGGGCGCGACGCAGGGCCTGGACCTCGGCGTGCTCGCCGCCCGGGGGCTGCGTGGCCCCCGGGGTCTCGGTGCCGTCGGCGCAGACGATCACGCAGCCGACCCAGGGGTTCGGAGACGTGGAGGTCCGCACTGCGGCGGCCAGGGCCATGGCCCGCTCCATCCACCGCACGTCGGGCACCACCAGCATTTCAGCCTAGTTGTGGGACTGATCCTGTCGGCTGAGCCAGCCGTAGACCTCGGCGAAGGACAGGGCGTTCGGGCCGAGGTTGGCCTGCGCTGCCCTGATCACCGCAGCCAGGGCCTCGCGCTTGGCCTCGTCGAGCAGCTGGGCTTCGTTCCTGGTGTTCGGCATGCCGAACGGTACGCCCGGTCAGTGCGAGGTCGGGGCGTCGGCC
>JBKJUI010000106.1:0-2506 GCA_046590775.1 Acidimicrobiales bacterium | reverse complement strand
AAGCTCGCCCAGGTCGCCGCCGTCGTCCGCGTCGTCTTCGCCCCCAGCCGCGCCGTTGTCCGGACCGCCGTCCACCTCATCCGCATCGAGCTCCTCGCTGTCGACGCTCTCGGTCTCCTCGCCGAGCGCCACCGGCAGGTCGTCGTCCCAGGGCAGGTCGACGATCTCGCTCGCCGGGCCTTCGTCCTCGACCACAGAGGCGAGCTCGTCGTCGGCCCCCCCGACCGACGTCGCCGTCGCCGCCACCTCGGGACCACCGGCGCCGGCTGCGACCGCGTCCTCTTCGGGCGCGCCGGCCGCCTCGTCGTCCACAACCCCACGGTACCGTCAGCCGCGCAGATCAGAGGAACGGGCCGGGGTCCACCAGAAGGCCGATCACCGATGGCGCGTGGAGCAGAACCGTGTGACGATGCAGCATGTCGCCCGTCGACCACTGGCCGCTGTTCGGCCTGAGGGTGCGGACGCCTCGCCTCGAGCTCCGGTATCCGGACGATCAGCTGACCGCGGCGCTGGCCGAGCTTGCGGTGGAGGGCATCCACGAGCCTGGAGAACGTCCTTTCGGCCGGCAGTGGGAGTACGTGCCGCCGCCGCACCAGCAGCGCAACACCCTCCAGCACCAGTGGGGCCTGCGGGGCTCGTGGAAGCCGACATCGTGGACCTGTGACCTGGTCGTGGTCCACGACGGGCGGGTGGTCGGGGTGCAGACGGTGCTGGCCCACCACTTCTCCGCCCGACGCACGGTGGAGACCGGCTCGTGGCTGGGCCGTGCTCACCAGGGGCAGGGCGTCGGCACCGAGATGCGGGCCGCCGTCCTGCATCTCGCCTTTGCCGGCCTCGGGGCGGTGCGGGCCGAGAGTGGCGCCTGGCGCGACAACGCCGCCTCACTGGCTGTGAGTCGGAAGCTGGGCTACGCGGACAACGGCGACAACCGCCTGCTGCGAGGCGAGCTGCCCGACACCGAGGTCCGCCTGGTGCTCGCTCGCGAGCACTGGGAGGAGCACCACCGCGACGACGTCGAGATCATCGGACTGGAGCGCTGCCTCCCCTTCTTCGGCGCCGTCGAGGCCGACTGGCTGCTGCCCTGAAGGCGTGACCTCCGCGCCTGGTTGCTGGAGGTGAGCGGGGCCAGCATGCACGCACGCCTCGGATCAGCCGAGGCGGGTCAGCTCGACCTCGACGCCCAGGCTCTCGGCCGGCCCGCCCTTGAACAGGCCTTTGAGCGGGGTGACGTCGTGGTAGTCGCGGCCTCGGCCCACGACCACGTGGCGCTCGCCGGCGGGGACGCCGTTGGTCGGGTCGAAGGGGCGCCAGTCGCCGTCCCACCACTCGATCCACGCGTGGCTCTGACCGTTGACCGCCTGCCCGATGCCGGCGTCGGGGAACGGGTGCAGGTAGCCGCTGACGTAGCGGCCCGGGATGGCCATGCTCCGCAGCAGGCCGAGGCTGAGGTGGGCGAAGTCCTGGCACACGCCGGCGCCGTGGTCCCAGGCCTCGATGCCGCTGGTGCTCACCGAGGTCGAGCCCGGCTGGTACTCGAGCTGGTCCTTCACCCACCAGCACGCCTGCTGCGCCGCTTCGGTGGGCGTTCTCGAGGCGAACGCCAGCTCGTTGGCCACCTCGGCCAGACGCTCGTCGAAGGGCGTGAAGGCGGTGGCCTCGAGCAGCTCGGCGTGCTGGCCCGCCGTTGACGCCGCCCGCATGGTGTCCCAGCCGACACCGTACGCCGGCCGCTCGGGCGTGGCCGTCTCGACCACCGACGTGCCGGTGACCACCAGCTCGGTGTGCGGCACGTGCAGGTCGAAGGCGTCGACGCAGGTCCCCCAGTAGTCCCAGTAGCGGCGGGGGCGGACCGACGGGGAAACCTCGACCCGGGCCTCGAGGCACAGCTGGCGGGGCGTGGAGAGCGGGGTGATGCGGGCCTCGTTGTAGGACGAGGTGACCTCCTTCCCGTAGTGGTAGCCGGTGACGTGGCGGATGGCGATCCTCCAGGACATTCAGGCGCTCCAGGTGGTGGCGGCGGTCTGGCGGAAGTAGCGGCGGGCCACGGCGTCACTGGCCTCGGCACAGGCGGCCTGCAGCAGGCGGAGGTGGGCCGGCAGGTCGCGCAGCAGCTCGCCGACCCGGCGGAACTCGAGGTCGGTGCGGGCCCGGCCCAGCACCCGGCGGGCCTCGTCGTCGAAGCCCGAGCGACCCTGATGCGGGTCGAGGTCGGCCAGGCACCTCTCGGCCTCGGTGAGGGCCGCGAAAGACGCTGCGGGGGAACAGGCGGTCGAGCAGCAGGAACTCGGCCACCAGGCTGGCGTCGACAGCCCGACGGTACGTGCGCAGGTAGGCCTCATGCGCGCTGCAGCACCGCAGGGTGGTGACCCACTCCGGAGAGGTCGAGGCGTCGGCGAAGCGGGCCGAGAGGAGCCGGGCGGTCATGTCGACCCGCTCGAGCTGGCGGCCGAGCGTGAGGAACCTCCAGCCGTCATCGCGGCTGAGCGTGGCGTCGGCCAGGCCGGCC
>JBKJUI010000099.1:0-2568 GCA_046590775.1 Acidimicrobiales bacterium | reverse complement strand
CGCCGACGCCCCGAGGCAACTACTACATAGACGGCGCCGTGCGTACGCCCGACCCCAGCGGGGTCTACGGCCCCTACCAGCTGTCGGTGGCCGCCTTCTCCGAGGTCCTCATGAGCTTCGGCAGCGGCGTGGGCCAGATCGCCATGCACGGAACCAACGCGCCCGGCCTCATCGGCACGGCGGCGAGCAACGGTTGTCTGCGCATGAACAACGCCGACATCACCCGCCTGGCCAACACCGTCTACATCGGCACCCCGGTCCAGATCGTCTAGAGCCTCGGCTCAGCCGAGGCTGCATTCGCCGAGCCTCGGCTCAGCCGAGGCTGTCGGCCCACGCCTGGTTGAGGCGGCGAAAGGCGCCGGTTGCGGCCCGGAGCTCGTCGGGGGTGCCGTCCTGCACGATGCGGCCGCCGTCGACCACGAGCACCCGGTCGGCGATGTCGAGGGTGGACAGGCGGTGGGCGATGATCACCGCGGTGCGCCCGGCAAGCAGGGTACGGAGCGCCTCTTGGACCAGACGCTCGTGGGGAGCGTCGAGCGACGACGACGCCTCGTCGAGGATCAGGACCTGAGGTTGGGCCAGGAAGGCCCGGGCGAATGCCACCAGCTGGCGCTGGCCCGACGACAGCCGTCCCCCACGCTTGCCCACGATTGTGTCGTAGCCCTGGGGCAGGCCGGCAAACAGGTCGTGGGCGCCCACGGCCCGGGCCGCGCCCTCGATCTCGGGCCGCTCGGCGTCCGGCCGGCCGAAGCCGATGTTGTCGGCGACGCTCCCGGTGAAGAGGAATGCCTCCTGGGTGACCATGACCACCGCGGCCCGCAGCTCGGGCGTGGGGAGGTGGCGGAGGTCGACGTCGCCCAGCAACACCCGACCCTCGGTCGGGTCGTAGAACCGGGCGAGGAGCCGGGCGATCGTGCTCTTGCCAGCGCCGGTCTCGCCCACCAGGGCCACGGTCTGCCCGGCCGGGATGACAAGGTCGAGGCCCGAGAGGACGGAGCGGTCGGGGCGATAGGAGAAGGCCACGCCGTCGAAGCGGACGTCGAGGGGGCCGGTGCCCACGCTCTCCGCCGTGCCGGGACCGGGCTCGGGCACCGCCGGCGCCTCCTCGAGCACCCCTGAGAGCTTCTCCAGGGCGGCGGCGGCTGACTGGAAGCTGTTGAAGAACTGGGCCAGGTCCTGCATGGGCTCGAACAGTCGGCGCAGGTACAGGAGGAGGGCGACGAGCACGCCCACCGTGGTGGCCCCGTCGATCACCCGGTGGGCGCCGATCAGCAACGTGACCGCCACGGTGATCGAGCCGATGCCCCGCGTGCCGGGCCCGAAGGTGGCCGCCAGATGGGTGGAGCGGATGTTGGCCCGGGCATAGCGGCCGTTGACCTCCTCGAAGATTGCCTGGTTGCGGGCCTCGCGACGGAACGCCTGTACCGCCCGGATGCCACCGAGGGATTCCACGAACTGCACGATCACCAGGGCGACGGCCGCCCGGGCCTCCCGGTAGGTCTTGGAAGCCTGGCGCCGGAACCAGGCGGTGAGACCGAGGAGCAGCGGGAGGGAACCCAGGGCGACGAAGGCCAGGGGGACGTCGAGGAGGAACATGACCGCCATGGTGCCGACCAGCGTCAGGACGGCGAAGACCAGCTGAGAGACGCCGGATTCGAGCAACTCGCTGATGGCCTCGACGTCGGAGGTCAGTCGAGCGATGACCCGGCCTGAGGTGTACCGCTCGTGGAACGACAGGCTGAGCCCCTGGAAGTGCCCGAACAGCCGGGTGCGCAGGTCGTACAGGACGTCCTGGCCCACCCGGCCGGAGGTCCGGACGAACAGGGCGGTGAGCCCCGCCTGGGCCAGGGCTGCGGCCAGGTAGGCGGCCACCACGACCAGCAGGACCCGGGGGCCGTCGCCGGCCACCAGCCGGGGGATGGCCCGGTCGATGCCGACCTTGATCAGGTAGGGCCCCGCCATCTCCACCGCCGTCGTGGCCACGACGACCACCCCGAGCCACGCCACCGTCCGCCGGTGGGGGCTGAGCAGCGAGCCGAGCAGCCGGCGGCTACGGGCCCGCAGGAAGGCGGCCAGACCACCCTTGGCGTCGTCGAGGGTCTCGGCGGCGACGCCCCGCCAGCCGTCGCCGGCGGTCGATGAGATGCTCGGGCGTCCGCCCGACGACTGCGCGTCGGAGCGGCCTCCAGGGCCGTTCATGCCACGTCCTCGATGCCAGTGGCGGAAGGCCGGTCAAGGCCCAGGACGGCCCGGTAGGCGTCGAGTTCCGCCAGCTCCCCGTGGGTGCCGACGGCCAGCAGGCGGCCCTCGTCGAGGAACGCCACCCGGTCGGCGAGGGCCAGGGTCGACGGCCGGTGGACGGCGAGCACGGCGGTGCTGGCCGCCAGCACCTGGGCCAGGGCCCGCTCCACCAGGGTCTCGGTGTGGACGTCGAGGGACGAGAGGGGGTCGTCGAGCACGAGCACCGCCGGGCGGCCCACGATGGCCCGGGCCAGGGCCAGGCGCTGGCGCTGGCCGCCCGAGAGGGTCAGCCCCTGCTCACCCACCCTGGTATCGAGGCCCCACGGC
>JBKJUI010000418.1:0-3138 GCA_046590775.1 Acidimicrobiales bacterium | reverse complement strand
GTCGGCGAGCCATCCATGGTGACGGCTGCGGTGGCCGGGCCGTCCCTGGCCGTCGCCGCTCCGCTCCGCGGTCTCGAGGTCGCCGGGGTGGCCGCCGAGGTGGCCCGGCTCCTGGCCGGACTCCACGAGGCGGGGATGGTGCACGGTGCGGTGGAGCCCAGCCACGTCGTGCTCGACGGCGCCGGCGGGGCCATCCTGGTCAGCCTCGGCGACGGCGGCCCCGTTGGGACCGCCTCGCCCGACGGAGAGGCAGAAGAGCTGGACCCGGCCGACGACGTGGCCGGCTGGGGCATGCTCGTCAGCCACCTCCTCGACTGGTCGGCCACCAGCGACGGGGAGCCGCTGGTCGAGCTGCGCAGGACGCTGGCCACGCGGCGGGTGCGGCGGGGGCGGCGCCCCGGGCGCCCCCCGGGCCGAACCGACGAGGACGAGCGTCGCGTCCTGGCCGCGCTGGCCGACCAGGCCCAGGACGCCGACCCGGCCCGGCGGCCCTCGGCCCGGTCCCTGGCCGTGGCCGTCAGCCATCGGATCCCGTCGGCCCGGGTCCCCGGGGCCGTGCCTGCCGAACCCGCCGCCACCGGGCCGACCAGCAGCCTCCTCGACCGCCTGGCGGCCCACGTGGTCCCCGGGTCGCCCGGCCCGGCCGACCCGGGGGCGACCGCCGTCGCCCCTCCCCCGCCGGGCACGAAGAAGGCGCACCGGGAGGTGACTCGCTTCCTCGTCCCCTCGGATCAAAACGAGCCCGACGAGGCACGGCCAGGGGCCGATGCGGCCGCCGTCCCGGCCACGCTGCCCCGGCAGGTGGCGCCGGACGGCGACCTGACGGGCGACCGCACGGCCGTCACGAGGTACACGCGGCACCGGGCCGCGACCGCCCTCGTGCTCGTGCTCGCCCTCCTCGGTGTCGGCGCCATGGTGCACCTGCGGGGCGCGGCCACGGGCGACCGCCAGGCTGCTGCTGTGTCGCCACGGACGTGCGCATCGGTGCAGCCGCCAGCGGCCGACGTCGACGGTGACGGCTGCGAAGAGCCGGTGCGTTGGGCGGAGGGCGTGCTGCAGGCCGGCCCGGCCCGCTTCGCCCTGGGTGGTGTCGGCGACCGGTGGGCCGTCGGCGACTGGGACTGCGACGGCCGCCGCACGCCGGCCCTCCTGCACGACGGGACCCTGGCCGTCTTCGACGCCTGGCCGGGGACCGGGGGTGAGCTCATGGGCCGCCAGGTGGCCAGCGCCGCCGGGGCCGCCGGACTCGCCGTCGTCGTCGGACCCGAGGGGTGCGACCGCCCTGCGCTGCAGCGGCCGGGGAGCGCCGACCTCCTCGTCGACGCCAGGAAGGCGCCATGAGCAACGGCGCGGCCACCGGGGCGGCATCCAGCGGGCAGGATCGTTGCGCCGCAGGCCTCCGCCTGGCCGCCACCGTGACCGGGCTGGCGGCTGGATTGGCGGTGCTGTGGCGGGCCGGCCGCTTCCTGCCTCCGCTGCCCCTCGACGCCACCGGCATCATGCGTGCGTCCGAAGAGGCCGACCCTCTGGCGCTGGCGGTCAGCCTCCTCCGGCTTCTGCCCCTCGGCGCCGGCGCCGGCCTCCTGGGAGCCACCGCCCTCGGCCTCGCCGCCCGCAGCTGCGGCGCCGCCCGCCTCGTCGTCGGACTCGACCGGTGGACGCCAGCTGGCCTCCGCCGGCTGCTGGACGGGGCGGTGGGCGTGGGCCTGGCCGCCAGCATCGGGCTCAGTGCCGTGCCGGCCGGCGCCGACGCCGGGGGCGACGCCCGAACGCCCGCCCCGGCCACGATCCGTCGCCTGCCCGATGCGGCGACGACTTCGACCCTCCGCCGGCTGCCCGACCCTCCGTCGGAGGTGGGTCCACCGGCGGCGGGCCCGGTCAGCACCCTCCGCCGCCTGCCCGATGCGCTGCCCCCTGGCCCGGCACCCCCACCCCCTACGCCGGCGACGAGCGCAGCACCGGGCGTAGCGGCGATCGTCCCGGCCCCCGGAGCCCCGGCCACGACCACCGAGGTGGTGGTCCAGCCGGGCGACTCGTTCTGGCGGCTGGCCGAGCGCCACGAGGCCCAGCGGCTCGGCCGACAGCCGACCGAGGCCGAGACGGGTGCCTGCTGGCAGGAGCTGGTGGCCCGCAACCGGCCCCGGCTGGCCGTGCCGGACGACCCCGACCTCCTGTTCCCCGGCCAGGTGGTGGACGTTCCCTGCACGTAGGCCTGGCGACCGGTCTACGGTCCTGGGCGAACCCGACGAGAGGACCTTTCGAATGAGCTACTCAATCGCCTGTGGCGAAGTTGTTCCCGGTTGCGCGACCAAGCTCGAAGCCGGCACGGAGGACGAGTTGATGGCGAAGGTGGCCGACCACGCCCGCGACGAGCACGGCGTGACCGAGGTCACCCCGGAGCTGGCCGCCCAGGTGAAGGGCGCCGTCAAGACTTCGTAGGCTGAGAGCCCGTGGCGGTGCACATCAGCCTCGATGTGCACTCCCGGATCTGGCGTTCGCCGGGCCGGGTCGTCGTCCAGGTCCAGGACGCGCCCGACCCGGAGGCGGCGGCCCTCGTCCTCGAAGGGGCTACGCCCGCCATCAACGAGCTGGCCCTCAAAGGGGCCCGGGACGTGGAGCGGATCCCGTCCGGACCCTTCGTCATGGTCGTCGACCGGGACGACGGCCGGCGGCGCCTGATGGCGCTCCCCGAGCTGGTGGCCGACCACCTGGAGCGGGCGGGCGTCGACGGGACCGTCGCCTGCATCGACCACGGCGGTCTGCTCACCTCACCGCTGTGGGGCCTCCCGACCTTCGGGCCGGCCGTGATCTGCCGGCTCTATCCGGCTCCGCCCGAGATGTGGGAGGACCCGCCCACCGGCCTTCCCGAGGGCTGGCTGGAGGAGGCGGCCGGCTGGCTCACCCAGGGGCTGGCGGCCTCCCACCCGCTGTGGGCCGAAGTGGGGCTGGTCGAGTTCTCGCTGGCGGCCGGCGACGCCGCTGCCTTCCTCGAGCAGCAGAGGAGCCACCGCCGGGCCGTCCTGCTGGTGGCCGGGCGCCCCCGCCCCGACGACAGCCGGGAACCCGGTGCCGCCCCGGACGACGTCGGGTGGCTCGGGGGTGACGAGCCCGGCCGGCCGCTGCGGGCCGTGGCCCTCT
>JBKJUI010000292.1:0-5611 GCA_046590775.1 Acidimicrobiales bacterium | reverse complement strand
CCGGGCCGCAGGTGCGGTCGGGGCGGCCGCGTGCGTGCCTGGGACGCCGCTCGGACCCGCCCTGGTCGGGTCAATGACGAGGCGCCGGCTCGGCGTGTCAAGGGTCGTGGTGGTTCGGGTGAGGGCTGGTGGGGTAATCCCGCCGCCATGGGCAAGCCGGTGGTGAGGAGGGACGTCCCGGACGTCGGGCCGCCTCGCTACAAGTCGGGGGCCCGGCCGGCGTGGGCCGACGACGTGGTGGACCTCCGCGAGGGCGACAGGGGTCGGGAGAAGGACGGGGACGGGCCGGCACCGGGCTCCTCGGGGAGCGGGTCGGCGGATGCCGACCCGAGAGAGGCGGCCCGGGCCGAGGGTGCTGCCCGTGGCCGGTTCGCCGCGTCACCCAACGAGCTGCCCAAGGCCGGGTGGAAGGATGTGGTCAGCCGCAGGCTCATCTTCTGCCCGGGCAGAAGGCGTCGGTTGGACCGCATCGTCCGCCCGGGCCGCCGCCGCCCGGTTCAGGAGGCGTTGACGGGGATGGGATCCTGGCCGTCGCCGGGCGCGGCGTCGCCCTCGCCGGTGGGCGAGTTCCGGTCGGGGTCGTCCCGGTGGCGCAGGGCGCCGGCGACCGCCACGGCGACGGCGGTGAGGGGGACGGCGAGGAACGTGCCGGCGATGCCGGCCAGGGTGGCGCCGGTGGCGATCGAGAGCAGGATGGCCAGCGGGTGCAGCTGCACCGACCGGCCGTAGATGAAGGGCGCCAACAGGTCGTTGTCCAGCTGCTGCACCACGAGGGCCACGACGGCGATGATCACCGCCTCTCTCGGGCCCGCGGTCACCAGGGTCACGAGCGTGGCCACCAGCCCGCTCATGACCGCTCCCACCACGGGAACGAAGGCGCCGACGAAGGTGAGGAGGGCGACGGGAAGGGCGAGGCGCCCGCCGACCAGCAGGATGGCGATGGCGATGATCGCCCCCTCGAGCACGCCGAGGGCGGCCGCCCCCTTCAGGTAGCCGCCCAGCGCCCGCCGTGCGGCCCGACCCGCCCGCTCCGCTGCGTCACGGTTGCGCTCCGGCAGCCTGCGGAGCGCCGCCCGCTCGAGCTCGGGTCCGTCCTTCACGAGGAAGAACGAGCTGACGAGGGCGAGCAGGGTGCCGGCCAGCACCTCGACGAGGGCGACGGCCGGCGCCACCAGGCCCGGCCCCGCCTTCTTCAGCGAGTCACCGGCCCGCTGGCGGAACTGGTCGATCTGGGCCTGCTCCAAGCCGAGCGGACCATCGACGAGCCAGCGCTGCACGTCGTCGAAGCCCTTGCTGAGCGTGGGCCCGAGCTCCTTTGCCTCGCTGCCGATCCCCTGGCCGACAAGCGTCCCGATGCCCCCGAGGAAGGCGAAGAAGACGAGGAAGGCGAGGGCCGTGGCCAGGCCCTTCGGGATGTGGCGCTGCTCGAGGAACCGGGCCAGCGGCCGCAGCGCGGTGGCCAGCAGGCAGGCGGCGAAGAGGGGGAGGACCACGACGCGGAGGCGGGCCAGGAGCAGCACCGTGGCCAGGATGGCGATGCCGACCACGAGGAGGCGCCACGACCAGGCGGCAGCGGTGTCGAGGGCACGGGGAGGTGAAGAGGCCACATCCGACCGTACCCACGCCCGGTGCCGCCGGACCCCTGCGCCGACGCCGCACGTTTCCCGGTCGGCGCTCCGCCATCGACGGTGGCCGGGGAGCGCCCGTCAGCCGGTCACGGGCGGCGGGCGTCGACGAGGGCGAGTGGGGTCCTGCCCACGGCCGGGTCCCCGTCCGCTCGCGGAGCCATCCGATGCCGGCCCCGCACGCCGGTGGCGGCGTAGGCGACCAGGAACACCGCCGTGCCCACCAGCACGATGGTGGCGCCGGAGGAGATGTCGGCGAAGTAGCTGATGTACATGCCGATCCCACCCGCCGCCGCTCCGATCAGGGTCGACAGCCAGAGCATGGTGCTGAACGAGCTCGTCAGCAGGCGGGCGACGACGGCGGGGATCACGAGCGTGGCGGCGATCAGGGTCACGCCGAGGACGTTCATGCAGGCGAGGATCGCCGCAGCCAGCAGCAGCATCAGGAGGCTCTCGGCCTTCCAGGTGCTGACCCCGGAGGCCTCGGCCACCTCGGGGTCGAACGTGCTGAAGAGCAGCGCCCGGTAGCGCAGGAAGACGGCGGCGCCGACGAGCACGCAGGCGCCCACCACGACGAGGACGTCGGTGGGGGAGACGCCCAGGATCGAGCCGAAGAGGAGGGCATCGGTGCTCTTGCCCGACCGTGGCAGGCGGTTCTTGAGGGCGATGCCGAGCGCGAACGACGCCGTGGTCACCACCCCGATGGCGGCGTCCGAGCCGATGATCCGGCGCCGGGCCACCCGGCCCACGGCCAGGGCGGAGGCCAGGCCCCAGGCCCCGGCCGCCACGAAGTAGTTGACGCCGACCACCGCACCGAGGGCGGCGCCCCCGAAGATGGCGTGGGACAGCCCATGGCCGATGTAGCTCATCGACTTGAGGGTGACGTACACGCCGAGGAGGCCGCACAGGCCGCCGGCCAGGACGGCCACGATCATCCCGTTGCGCACGAAGGCGTAGCGGAAGGGCTCGAGCAGGTCGGCGCCGAGCAGCACTGCGGCCAGGTCCACGCCGATCACTGCGCCTTCGGCTCTGCCGGGCCGCTCCGGCCCGACCAGCGGTCAGGCGATGCCTCGACCACGAGCGGGAGCCCCATGTGGTCGAGCACGTCCATCGGGGCGCCGAAGGTCCGCTCGAGGACGGGAGGCGTCAGCACGTCGTGGGGCCGGCCTCGGGCCAGGACGGTGCGGTTGAGGCAGATGAGGTCGGGAAGGTGGGCGGCCATGCCGTTGAGATCGTGGGTGGTGAGCACCACCGCCAGGCCCTCGGCGTGCAGCTCAGCCAGAAGGTGGAGCACCTCGTGGCGGGTGCGGACGTCGACGCCGGAGGTGGGCTCGTCGAGCAGGAGCAGCGACGGCCGGTCGAGCAGGGCCCGGGCCAGGAAGACCCGCTGCTGCTGGCCCCCGGACAGGGCCCGGATGTGGCGGCGGGCCAGGTCGGCGATGCCGAGGCGCTCGAGCATGGCCGCGGCGTCGTGGCGCTCGGCGGCCGAGGCCCATGGCAGCAACCGGCCCTGGCGGGCCATCAGCACGACCTGCTCCACGGTCACCGGGAACGACCAGTTCACCGTCTCGACCTGGGGCACATAGCCGATGCGCATCCCGGGCGCCCGGCTGACCGAGCCGCACGTCGGCCGGGCGCGGCCGATGATGGCCTTGAGCAGGGTGGTCTTCCCGGATCCCGACGGGCCGACGACACCGACCATCTCGTGAGATCGGAAGGCGATGTCGAGGTCGACGAGCACGGGCGTGCGGCCGTAGGCGAACGTCGCCCGCTCGAGCCGGATGAGGGTCTGACTCTCCGACGCCGACCCGACGGGCCCGGCGGTCACTGGGGGTACGTCGCTTCGTCGCGGATGCTGTCCCGGACCTCGACTGCCTCCAGCGCCGACGGGTCGCCGCCAAGGCTGCGGATGATGGTGACGAAGTCGAGCTTGAGCAGGGCCAGCAGGGTGTGGTCGGGGGAGCCTGGCTCGCCGGGCAGGTCGTCGTCCCGCAGCTCGTCGACGTAGCGGACGCCGGCCTCCCGGCCGACGCGCTCGAGCACGGGGCTCGGGAACACCTCGGAGCCGAAGATGGCCGGCACCTCCTCGGCCTTGACCTGGTCGATCAGGGCGGCCACCTCCCGGGGCGTCGGGTCCTCGAAGTCCGAGACCTGGATGGCGCCGATGACGGTCCAGCCGTACTCGCGGGCGAAGTAGGCGTAGGCGTCGTGGTAGGTCAGCAGCTTCCGGCGCTCGGCCGGCAGGGTGGCCGATGCCGTGCGCAGAGCCTGGTCGAAGGCATCGACCCGGCTGAGGTAGGCGGCGGCGTTCTGTCGGTACGCGGCGGCGTTGGCCGGGTCGATCCCGACCAGCGTGTCCCGCACGATCTCGGTGTAGCGCCGCACCATCGGCGGGCTCGTCCAAAGGTGCGGGTTGGGCTTGCCGGCCTCCTTCGGGAAGGAGAAGTCGTAGATGTGCTCGGCCTCGGGGAGGGCCTGCGTGCCGAGCTCGACCATCCTGGCCCCGGCCTTGGCGGCCAGGGCCCGCGTCGGGTCTTCGAGCTTCAGGCCGTTGAGGAACACGACGTCGGCATCAGCCAGCACCTTCGCAGCGCTCGGTGCCGGCTCGAAGGTGTGGGAGTTCTGGCCCTCGGGCACCAGGCCGGTGACCGACGCCGCAGGGCCCGCCACGTTGGCGACGATCGAGGTCAGCGGGGAGACCGTGGTGACGATCTGAAGCCGACCGGAGGCGCTGCGCTCTGCCGCCCCGGTGGCGCCCCCACAGGCGGCGAGGAGGACCAGGAGCGTCCCGAGCAGGCAGAGGCGGCGGAGAGGAGCCACAACGCGGTCAGGTTATTGCCACCTGGTCGCAACAGGTAGTCCGGGGCGGACGCCTCGGGGAGTTGGGTTCCGGGGAAGCGGCTGCGCGCCGCCGTCAGTGGTGGTGTGGCGCCGGCGGGTGCAGGAGGCCGAAGGCCGTGGCCAGGCCGAAGGCGGCGACCAGGCCGGTGGCCAGGGCCACCGGGAGGACCAGCGGCCCGGGGGGCACCGTGAGGAACGACGCGGCGACGGCGGCGGCCGCCCCGACGGGCGCCAGGACCGGAGCCCCCGCCCGCCAGGCGAAGGCGGACAGCAGGCACATCGCCGAGAGCCCCAGGAGCATCGTTGCCATCGTCCACCTCCTCCTCTTTCGCCTGACTTGATCGGCCGCCGTGTGACTGATCTGACGCCTTCAGCCCAAGTTTGGTTCCCCTTTATTCCAGGCACACGCGACGACTGTTATCCAGCGAGTTCCCGGGGAGGCCGGCGACGTGCTGGGATCGGGTCCCGTGCGGGTCGAGGCGGTGGAGCTGCGCAGGGTCCGCCTGCCCCTCGTCCGGCCGTTCGCCACCTCGGCAGGCGCCCAGGACGCACGCTCTGCCCTGCTCGTGCGGCTGCTCACCGACGTCGGCGAGGGGTGGGGTGAGTGCGTGGCCATGGACGAGCCGCTGTACACCTCGGAGTACGTGGACGGCGCCGAGCACGTGCTCCGCCACCACCTCGTGCCCCGGCTCGTCGGGCCGGAGGAGGTGACGGCCGACGGGATCTGGGACGTGCTCGGCCCGGTGCAGGGCCACCCCATGGCCAAGGCCGCCCTGGAGATGGCCGTCCTCGACGCCGAGCTCCGGGCCGCAGGGCGGTCGCTGGCCGAGTGGCTGGGCGGCGTGCGGGCCGAGGTGGACTGCGGGGTGGCCGTCGGGGTGGCGCCGTCGGTCGAGGCCCTGCTCGACGAGGTGAGCGGCTACCTCGCCCAGGGCTACCGGCGCATCAAGCTGAAGGTGAGCCCCGGCGCCGACGTGGGTCCGGTGCGGGCTGTGCGCGAGCGCTTCGGCGACGTGCCCCTGCAGGTCGACGCCAACGGGTCCTACCGAGCGGAGGACTGGCCCCGACTGACGGCGCTCGGTAGGACCCGTTGGCGTCGACCTGCAGGGGCACGTCGCCGAAGCGCTCGCGCACAGCCCGCACCG
>JBKJUI010000028.1:0-4003 GCA_046590775.1 Acidimicrobiales bacterium | reverse complement strand
AGCCGGCGAAGGAGAGGCCCCGGGCCTCGTCCAGCCAGGTCAGGTACCGGCCGAGGTTGGTGGCCGTGCGGGCGTCCGGTCGCGGCCGCCACAGCACCTCGGGCCCGTCGGGCAGGTCGGGCTCCCCGTCGGGGAGCGGCACTAGGTGCGGAGGTGGCGGGCCTGGTCGAGGAGCGGCCGCGACCCCCGTCGGCGGCCGGCCTGGACGAGGGCGAGACCGATCACCAGCGAGAAGCCGGCGGCGGCGGTGAGCGGCAGCGGGTCACCACCCGTGGCGGCCAGAGAGCCCTTCGGGGCGGCGCCTCCTGCGGCCCCGCCCCCGCCCCCGCCGCCGCCGCCGGCGGCGGTGAGGTTGGTGGACGGCTCGATGACGTTCAGCTGGAGGATGGCCGAGGCCGCCCCGTCGGCCCGGCCGTCGGACACGTTGTAGAGCAGCTTGTCCGGCCCCAGGTAGTCCTTCTTGGGCGTGTAGGTGATCGTCCGGCTGTTGTCGCCGATCACCACCGTGCCGCCCTGCTCGGTGACCTCAGGAGCGCTCGAGACCTGGATGGTGTCACCGTTGGCGTCCTGGGTGGCCAGCTTGGTGTCGACCACCAGCGTCGGCGTGTTCTTGAGCACCGTGCGCACGCCCTCGATCACCTGCGGCGGGGAGTTCGGCACCTTCGCCGTGGCCAGTCCGAACCCGACGCCGCCGTAGTTGTCGGCCACGACGTAGGCATAGTCGAGCCCGCCCACCGCAGTGGCGTCGGCCGTCATCGTGACGCCCCGGAAGGCGTCGTCACCGGTGCCGAGCAGCGTGACCGTGACCTTGCCCTTGGAGTCCGGCGTCTCCAGCACCAGCTCCTCGCCCGGCTTCTTCCACCCGGGCGTGAAGACGGCGGGAGCCGCTGGGCAGACGGCATCGGCCAGCGTCGTGGGCTGGTTGGTGACCGGGTCGAGCTCGGGCACCGGGCCGATGCAGAGGATCTTCATGCGCCTGGCCGGGTCGAGGTCGCCCTCGTCGTCGAAGGTGAAGGTGCCCGCCGGCCTCTGCACGGCGATGGGGTCCTTCACGGTGTTGCCGTCGATGTCGTTGTCGGCCGGAAGGCCCTTCTGGGTGACGCCGTTCGGCACATCGAAGGTGTTGTCGACGCCGACGGGGTTCTGGTTCTTCACCTCGGCCGTGACCTTGGCATCGACCGTGAACAGCTCGGCGGTGCCGCTCAAGCCCTTGGTGCCGTACGTGAAGTCGTCCTGGGGCGCCTCGACCGGCGGGAGCCCGCCCCGGCGGTCACTGGTGTAGCCCTTGGCCGGAACGTAGCCGGCGACCTTCTTGCCGCCGGCCGCATCCTGGACGACGACGGTGCTGCCGGTGACGTTGAGCGAGGCCTGGTCGACGCGGTCCAGGTTGTAGACGATGCCGGCCGGGAAGGCCGTGCCGTTGGCCCGCTCGCCCAGCGCCCCCGCCAGCACGTCGATCACGGTCGTCGTGGAGTCGATGCGGTCAAGCGCCGTGTCCCGGCCAAAGGACTTGGGCGGTGTGGCGGGCTGGTCGCCGAAGCTGCCCTCGGCATCCCTGACGATGGGCTCCACCACCCTGACCTTGAGCAGCGAGGTGGAGGTACCGCCCCGCTTGTCGTCGATGGTGTAGTTCTGGTCGAGCGTCACCGGCGTGGCCGGGGCCACGAACTTGATCTTCTGGCCTTCCAACGTGAAGCCGGCGACGGGAGGCGTGAGGGTGACGGTGGCGCCCTGGGCGTCGCCGCTGTCGAGGTCGATGTCGTTCCGAACGACGTCGTACAGGAGCGAGGCGCCGGCGGGGACCGTCGGACCGATGTCGATGGTGGCGAGCGGCGGCCGGTTCAACCTGATGGCCCAGGTGTCGGCGTTGTTGGCGGCGACCAGATCCGCTTGCGTCGGCAGGTCGAGGGTCACGGTGGCGGTCACGTCGATCGGACCGGGGACGCTGATGACGGTGGTGATCTGGAAGGTCTTCGTGGCGCCGGGGGCGAGGCCGGTCGCCGCGCAGGTCAGGGTGAGGCCGCTGGCTGGCGTGCAGTCGGGCGAGGACAGGATCACCCCTGCGGCGGTGGTCAAGGTGAGCGTGTAGCCCGCCGTGGCGTAGGTCGGGCTGTTGTTGGTGACGACGACCGGGAAGGTGGAGGTGGCGGTCGGGTCGTCGAAGTCGGCCGCCTGGATGACCTTGTCGTCGGTCAGGCTGACGGCCAGATCGACCGGCTGCGGAATGACCGTGACGGCGACCGTGGCCGTGTTGTTCGCCGGGTTGGCGTCGTTGTTCGTGATGGTCCCGGTGGCGGTGACGGGGGTGGCCGTGACCAGCGCCGTCCCCTGGAGGGTGAGGGTGATCGTCACGGTCTTGCCGTGGCCCAGGTCGCCGATCGTGCACGTGACCGTGCCACCGGTGGCCGCCGGCGTCCCCGCGCAGCTGCCGGCGACGTCGCCGGCGAACGTGGCCGCCGTCGCCGTCACCCCGGCCGGGATGGGGATGGTGACCACCACGTTCTCGGCCCGGTCGTTGTGATTCGGAGGGCTGTCCGGGTCGTTGACGCTCACCACGTAGGTCACCGTCTTCGTCGGGTTGTCGAAGACCAGGTCATTCACGGCGGCGGACGGGGTGATGCTGAGGTCGGTCGTGGACTGGTTGAACGTGACCGTCGTCTGCACGGCATCGTCGTTGGTGGTGACCGTGTCGACCTCGCGACCGTCGGTGGAGAGCGTGGCCGTCACCGTCAGCGTCGTGCCGGCCGCGTCGCTCTGGACCTTGAAGGTGAGCGGGACGCTCCCGTTGGCCGGGATGGGGTCGGTGATGGTGCACGTCGCCGTGGTCGCCGTGGTGAAGGTGCAGCCCGCCGGCGCCGGGTTCTTGAACTCGCCCGACCCTCCCGAGAGGGTGACGATCACCGTCTTGGTGCCGGTGGCGGCGTCAGGACCGTTGTTGCCGATCGTGACGGTGACGTCCGCCGGCTTCTCCTTCTGGAGGGTCTGGGGCGGGCTGATGGCGGTGGTGAGGTCGGCCTCGGCCCGGGTGACGGTCCAGGTGTCGGTGTTGTTGGCGGCGTTGGCGTCGACCTGGTCGGCGCTCCCGGGGTCCAGGGCCACGGTGGAGCGCACCGTGATGGGCCCCCGGACGTTGATGTCGCCGTGGATGACGAAGCTCTTCGGGGTGGCGCCGAGCCCGGTGCCGGTGCAGGTCACGACGTTGCTGGTCACCGTGCAGTTCGCTTCCGCCTCCGAGAGCGCAAGCTCGGCCGCGGTTGCTGCCCCCTCGAGGGCGACGGTCAGCGTGTACGGCCCCGACGGCGCCGCGCTGTTGTTGGTGACCGTCACCGTGAAGTCGCCGGACCCGGTGCTGTTGCCGGAAACAGTCGCCTGCAGCACGGCGTTGGGGACGTCGTTGACCGAGAGGTCGACCGCCTGCTTCACGACCGTGACGTCGATCGTGGCGACGTTGTTGACGATGGTCGGGTCGTTGTTGGTGCTGTTGGCCGTGGCGCTGAGCGGGACGGCCCCTGTCTGGGTCGTGCCCTTCAGCGTGACCGTGAGGACAACCGACGAGCCGTCGGCGATGTCACCGATGGTGCAGGTGACGGTGCCGGCCACGCCGGCCGCGGGCGGCGCCGTGCAGGCGCCCGGGGGGGCCCCGGGGAAGCTGACGGCGGTGACCTGGACCTGGGCGGGGATGGTGAGGACGACGGTCACGCCCTCGGCCGGGTCGTTGTCGTTCTTCCCGTTCCCGGCGTCGTTGGCGGCCACCGTGAACGTGACGTTCTGGGTGGGTTGAAAGGTCCCGCTGGCGACCTGGAGCTCGACCGACGGGGGGGTCCCCACGACGGAGAGGTCACTCGCCGACTGCTGGACCGCCACCGTGGCGCTGTCGGTGTTGTTGGCCGCGTTGACGTCGAACTGCGCTCCTGGCGCAGTCGACACCGTGGCGGTGATGGTGAGGGTCTCCCCCTTGGTGCTGCCCCGGACCACGATGGCCAGCGGGACGTTGCCAGCGGGA
>JBKJUI010000155.1:0-3039 GCA_046590775.1 Acidimicrobiales bacterium | reverse complement strand
CTGGACTGACGGCCTTCGGCCGGCTGTCGCTCTTCCCGGCGCGACGCACCGCCGGTTCGCGTGCAGCAGCGGCGGCATACGGCCTCGGCCTGGGGGCGGTTAGGGTCTCGCCTCCGTGGCCGAGGCTGAGGACGGGGTGATCGGGACGGCTGACGGCCTGGCGCTCTCGGCCGCGGAGCATCGGCAGCTGCTCGTCGAGATCGGTGAGGAGGTGAGGGCAAAGCGGGCTTCGGGGGAGCTGCCGGCCGGGCTGGAGCGGGAGCTCGACGAGGCGTTCGCCAGGCACGCGCCGAGCGGGGCGGTGGACGACGAGCTCGACCAGCTGCTGCATCGGGTCGAGGCCAGCGCCCACGTCAACACCCACGTGCCCACCGGGTCGAACGTCCCCGGCGGGGCCCAGGTCAAGCAGCTGATCCTGCGGGCGATCGCCTGGTGCCTGGCGTGGCTGGCCGGTCAGACCAGCACGTTTGCCGGCCTCACCGCCCGTGTCCTCCACATCCTCGATGACCGGCTCACCGCACTGGAGTCCACCGCTGGGCCGCCCGACCCCGGCACGGTGTCCCGCCTGGTGGGGCCCGGACCGGTCGACGTGGCCGACGCCGCCGCGGCCCTGAAGCCGTTCCTCCAGGGCGGCCCGGAGGGCAGGGTGCTCGTCGCCCGCGGCGGGGACGGCCGGCTCTGCCGCGCCCTGATCGCCGCCGGCCACGACGCCTACCTGGTCGAGCCCGACGCTGACGCCGCCTTCGAGTCGGCCAGCCTCGGGGTCGACGCCCGGCCCGGCGCCGCGCTCGCCCACCTCCGCCGACTCCCTCCTGCGTCGCTGGCCGCCGTCGTGCTGGTCGGTGACGTCGACGTGGTGCCGGTCACGAGCCGGCTCGAGCTGGCCCGCCTGGCCGCCGGCGCCATCCTCCCGGGCGGGCTCGTCGCCGTCCTCGGCGCCGACCCGCTCACCTGGGGGTCCGGCGCCACCGCCGTCGCCGCCGACCTGGCGGCGGCGCCACCGTGGAAGGCGGCGACCTGGGCGGCCGTGCTGGCCGACACCGGGCTGCTCGCCCTGCCTCCGGCCGCCGTGCCTGACGGCCAGCTCGTGGTCGGACGGTCCACCGGGCCGCCGTGACGGCGCTGCACCAGCTGCTGCCGAGCTATGCCCGACGAGACGCCATCGGCGGCCACGCCCTGCGCCTCCAGGCGCTCGTGCGGCGCGCCGGCTACGAGTCCGAGGTGTACGCCCGCTGGCGCGACGACCCTCCGGGGCCGTGCCACCCGCCGAGCGCCCTGCGGGCCCGGCCCGGGGAGCGCACGGTGCTGCTGTACCACCTGTCCACCGGGAGCGACGTGGCCACCCTCGTGGCCGAGCGCGCCGAGCCGCTCGTCGTCGACTACCACAACGTCACGCCGTCGGACGTCTTCGGACGATGGGAGCCGTCGATCGGGCCCGAGCTGGCGCTCGGACGCCGGCAGCTGGTCGACCTGGCGGGCCGGGCCGACCTGGCCGTGGCCGACTCGGCCTACAACGCCGAGGAGTGCCGCTCGGTCGGGTACCGCCGGGCCGAGGTCGCCCCCATCCTGCTGGACGTCGACCAGCTCGTGGGCGAGGTCGACGACCTCGCCGTCCGCCGGCTGGGCCACGAGCGGGCGTCCAGGGGCGGGGCCGACTGGCTCTTCGTCGGCCGACTGGCGCCGCACAAGGCGCAGCACGACATCGTGAAGGCGTTCGCCGCCTACCAGCGGGCCTACGACCCGGCGGCCCGCCTCACCCTCGTCGGCGGCGCCTCCTCCCACGCCTACCAGACGGCGCTCGAGGCCTACGTGGCGTCACTCGGGCTCGACGCCGCCGTGCGCATCCGGGGCTCGGTGTCCGGCGGGGAGATGGCGGCCCACTACGCCACCGCCGATGTCTTCGTGTGCCTCTCGGACCACGAGGGGTTCTGCGTGCCGCTGCTCGAGGCCATGGCCCACGGGCTGCCCGTGGTGGCCTACGCCGCCGCCGCCGTGCCCGAGACCCTGGGCGGCGCCGGCCTCCTCCTGCCGGCGAAGGACCCGGCCACCGTGGCCGCCGCCTGCCACCGGGTGGCCACCGACCGGCTGCTGCGCCATCGCTTCGCGGCCGCCGGCCGGGCCCGCCTCGCCCGCTTCTCGCTGGCCCGCACCGAGGCAGCGATGCTCGAGTCGCTCCGCCCCGTCTTGGAGGGCTGAGTTGCGCGTCGACATCGTCGTGCCCGTGCTGGAGCCTGGTGCAGTCGGCGCCCACAGCCTCGGGCTCTGCGAACTCCTCCGGACCCATGGCGCCGAGAGCGACGTGTGGGCCCGCGAGGTACGGCCCGAGATGGCTCCACGCGGGGCACGGCTCGACGAGCGGCCGCCGGGCCGGGACGACGACGTGATCGTCTACCAGATGGCCATGGGCGACGACATGGCCGACGCCGTGGCCGCCCTGCCAGGACGCCTCGTCGTCAACCACCACAACCTCACGCCGCCGCGCTTTTTCGACCTCTGGGAGCCTGGCCTCGCCGCCGGCCTGGCCCGCGGCGAGGCCCAGCTGGCGTCGCTGGCGACGCGGGCCGAGCTGGCGCTGGCCGTCTCGGAGTTCAACGCCGAGGGGTGCCGGCGGGCCGGCTACCGCCAGGTCGAGGTGGCGCCGTTCCTGGCCGACCTCGATGCCGTCAGCACCACCGACCAGGACCAGGTCGAGCGCCTGCTCGAGACCAAGCGGGGCACCGACTGGCTCTTCGTCGGCCGGCTCTGCCCCAACAAGGCCCAGCATGACCTGGTCGTGGCGTTCGCCGCCTACCGCCGCGCCTTTCACGACCCCGGCGCTCGCCTGTTCCTGGTGGGCGGGGCCACGCCGGCGACCTACGGCACCGCCCTGCGCCACCTGGCCGCCGACCTCGGGCTCGAGCGGTCGGTCGTGCTCACCGGTCCGGTGCCGGCGTCCGTGCTCGCCGCCCACTACCGGGCGGCCGACGTCTTCGTCAGCCTCTCCGAGCACGGACGCCGGCACCGGACCGGTGAGCACGACCGACCGCTCGAGCCCGAGGT
>JBKJUI010000090.1:0-2592 GCA_046590775.1 Acidimicrobiales bacterium | reverse complement strand
GTTGGCGTCGCTCCCTGTGGGCCAGGTATCCAGATGGTCGTTGATGGCGTCGGCGACGTCCCCATCGGTGAGGGGGACGGCGTAGGCGTATTCGCGGAGGGTGGTGGCGGCGTCTCGGTGGCCGAGTCGGGCTTGGGCTTGCAGGATCTGGCACGGGCGACGAGGAAGGTGGCGACGTTGTGGCGGAGCCGGTGGAGGGAGGCGCCGGGCACGCCCGCTTGGTCGCGGAGGCGACGGAACCGGCGGTCGAGGACGCTGACGGTCAGCCGCCGCCGGTGGGCGGCGTCGGCGGCGAACACCCAGGGTCCGAACTGGTCCACCGGGGCGCGTGCTCGCCAGTCGGCCTCGAGAGTCCTCCACAGGAGGGCCGTGGAGGTGCCGACGGTCAACCAGCGGGGTTGGCCGGACTTGGTCGGGCCGATCTGGTCGGCGGACACCGACCGCTCGATCCGCAGCACACGACCTTCAAGGTCGTCGAACCGCAACGCGCAGAGCTCACCCCGGCGAGCTCCGGAGTCGGCGGCCAGGCGCACCAGCAACAGGTCCTGCTCGAAACCCTGCCGGCGTCGGCGGCCACGCCAGCTGCTGTCGCTGTCGGCCACCGCGGCCAGCACGTTGGTCTCGGCCGTCGACAGCAGGGCCCGGACCTGACCGTCAGCGAGGGGCCGACGGGGCTCGACACGACCGGGGCCCCGCATGCTGCGGATCGGGTGGTCGTCGATGACCCGCTCGTCGTACGCCCAGCCGACGGCCGACCGCAGCACACGGAACCGGCCGCCGATCACACTCCGGCTCGCCCCGGCCGCCTCCCAGCGGGCGAACGCCGCTCGCACCAGGCGGGGCGTGAGCGACATCACTCTGGTACCGGCGAGCGTGGCGTCGGCGGTCAGGGCCCGGACGTTGGAGCGGTAGCTCACCGCTGTCGACGGCCGCCACGGATGATCAGCGGCCAACCACCGTTCGAGGAGGTCGCCGACGGTGATCAGCGGCGCCGCCCGGGCCGCCCCTCGACGCTCTGCGTACTCGGCGGCCAGCTCGCGGCGGTAGTGCTCCGCCTCTTGGGCCGTGCCTCGGAATGCGATTGACCGTTGCAGCGTCCGGCCGGTCACCGGGTCGGTGCCCGCCGCCACCCGAATTTCCCACACGCCCGGTCGCCGCTGCCGCAGCGACCCCGTTCCTTTCGGTGCGACCCTCACCCCAATGTAGGGACGGATGTAGGGACGTTCGAACCGTCCCTACATCTCTTAGGAGGCTGGAAACTGGCTCTGACCTGCGGTAACGTGTGGTGCGCTCGGAGGGATTCGAACCCCCAACCTTCTGATCCGTATCGGATGCTATTGGTTATCCTTCTCTGACCGGCGTTGACCGCTGTTCACCAATGTAGCCCCTGACCTGGGCGTTTGCACGCCGTCAACTTACCACCGTTGTCCGGCGTTCACCACCTTTTACCGCCGGATGGTTCTCACGGCGGTTCTCACGGTTCTCACGGAGCCACCCACCTTGGCTCGGGAGCCCCAGGGGAACCTGAGTCACGGTCGACCGGTGTCGGCTGCGGCCAGAGGAGCGCCTGGAGCGCTCGATCGAGGCTGATGTCCCTGTTGTAGAGAGGGCCGCACGGCACTGAGGCGAGCAAAAACGACAGAGGCATGAGCCCGGTGAAGAGGAATGCTCCGAGCTCGGCTCGGTCGAGGCCGCGAGCGTCGTTGGGGTGGATCTTGGGGTGCCGGACGTACTGGGCGGGGTTGGTGGCGATCCGGCCGTCGATGTGGGCGAACCGGTAGAAGCCGCAGACGGTGGACAGGCGCCTGTCGATCGTGGTGGCGGCGAGGCCTCGTTGCTCCATGGCTCTCACGTAGAGCTCGATCTGCGGGCGGCTGGCCTTCAAGACTTCGAGTCCAGCATCGGCGGCCCACTGGAAGAACCCTCGCAGGTCTCCTCGGTAGGCCTCGAGGGTCCGTCCCCGGTAGCGGGCGAGGAACCCGGCAGCCGCCAGCTGGGCGTCATCGACGACAGGCTCTTCCTCTCGTCGAGCAACGTTTGCGGATGCAGGGATCAGTACGGTCATGGGGGTCTCCTTGAGGTGAGCGGGGCTTCCATGCCACTCCTACCGCCCGTCTGCTTGCGGCCTCCGCGAGAGGCCTGGTCGAACCCGGTCAGCGAGCCCGCAGTAGTGCGCCTCCGACAGCACCGTCAAGACGGTTACGCGATCCAAGGCATCGGTGTCGTCGTGCCGGCGCGAGACTCCGCACCGTGTACGCCAAGTCATCCGCGATGGTGTTCCGCTGGTTGGCTGCGGGTGATGCGGGCGACCTTGACGCCTTCGATGAGCTGCTCCATCCCGACGCAGTGATCCACGCGCCAGCCGGGCTCTCAACGACGAGTGCCGACGAGGAGAAGGCGGTCTGGAGGGACGCGCTGGCCGCCATGCCCGACCTTCGCCACGACGTTCAAGAGGTGGTGGTCGACGGCGACGTGGAGATGGCTCGTGTCGTCGTCACCGGCACGCTCACCGCGAGCTGCGGTGGGGTCGAGGGCACCGGGCGCAGCTTTCGGATGGATCAGGCTGTGATCGCGCACCTGCGCGACGGCAAG
>JBKJUI010000037.1:0-12508 GCA_046590775.1 Acidimicrobiales bacterium | reverse complement strand
CACCACCCACGACCTGCCGACCGTGGTGGGGGCCTGGACCGGGGCCTCAGCCACGGCCATCCCCGCAGCCCGCTGGTCCACGACGTCGGCGCCGGTCCAGGCCCCCACCACGGTCGGCAGGTCGTGGGTGGTGACGGCGGCCATGGACCCCACCGGCCACGACGGTCCCGGCGGGTCCTCCTCGAACCACACCAGCCGGGTGGACAGCACCTGGCGCCCGGCCAGCTCGTCGCGCACCCACGGCTCGACCGTGCCAAGGTCCTCGCCGACGCAGAAGGCACCGGCCCGCACCGACTCGAGGGCCAGGACGTCGAGGAGCTCCTGCCAGGGGTAGCGGACGTAGCAGCCGTCCGACGCCTCTTGGCCGACCGGGATCCAGAAGAGCCGGAACAGGCCCATCACATGGTCGACCCGGAGCCCTCCGGCGTGGCGCATCCCGGCTCGGACGATGTCGACGAAGGGGGAGAAGGCACGGGCCCGCAGCCGCCAGGGGTCGAAGGGCGGGAGCCCCCAGTCCTGGCCGTCGGTGGCGAACAGGTCAGGCGGCGCCCCCACCCGGAGGCCGTCGGCGAAGCTGTCCTGCCAGAGCCAGGCGTCGGCCCCGGAAGGGTCGCAGCCGATGGCCAGGTCCTGGACCAGGCCGACGCCCTGCTGGCCGGCGGCCGCCAGCTGGCGGTCGACCTGCCACTGCAGCCAGGCGTGGAACCTGGCGCGCTCGCCCAGTCGGGCGTCGGCCGCCACCGCGGCCAGCGCCGCGTCAGGGGTGGCGAACGATGCCGGCCACGACCGCCAGTCCGTGCCCTCGACCTCGCACGCAGCGCAGAAGGCCGCCCACCGGTCGAGGGCGGGCCCTACCTCCTCGCGATAGGCGTCGAGGCCCGTGCCGCCGTCGGTGCCGGCCCAGCGTCGGAAGGCCGGCTCGAGCACTGCCCGCTTGACCTCCCACACCGCGTCGCGATCGAGCAGGGCGCCGTCGGACAGGGCCCGACCGGCGGCCACCGCCTGCTCCAGGCCGTCGAGACCCTGGGCCCCGTCCACCTCCTCGGGGCGGAGGTAGAGGGGGCTGCGGAACACCCGGCTGGCCGGGTAGTAGGGGGACGACTGCTGCGGGCCCACCGGGAGGGCGGCGTGGAGGGGGTTCACCACGATGACGTCGGCGCCGAGCCCGGCCGACCACCGCGCCAGGCGGGCGAGGTCGGCCAGGTCGCCCATCCCCCAGCTCGTTGCTGAACGAAGCGCGTACAGCTGCAGCGCCCAACCCCAGGCCGTCGCCGGGGGCGGGCTGCACCGCCCCGGGCTGACGATCAGCTGCACCGTGCAGCCCTGCTGGTGGAGCTGCAGAGAGTGGTAGCCGAGCGGCACGTCGAAGGGGAGGACCCGCTCTCCCCGGTGCTGGCTGCCGTCCTCACAGGTGAGCGTGTAGAGGCCTCCAGCTACGACCGGCTCGCCGGCCCTGACGACCCACACGTCGTCGCCGATCGTCGGCGCCGGCCGGCTGGCCTGCACGCCACCGTCGGAGCCCTCCACGGGCTCGGCCCCCATGGCCTCGAGGACGGTCCTGACCGTGCTCGCCGGGGCATCGTGCCAACCGCCGTGCACGTCCTCGTAGCCGGCATCGATGCCCCACGAGCTTGGTTCGTGGCCGTGTCGGTCGTGCACCCCCAGGAGTCTGCCCGGCGCGCAGCCCTAGCATCCCGCCCATGCCCGATGCCGTGGTCGTGGGCGCCGGGCCCAACGGCCTGGTGGCCGCCAACCTGCTCGCCGACCGTGGCCTCGACGTCATCGTCCTCGAGGGCCAGCCCGAGCCCGGTGGGGCGGTGCGCAGTGCCGAGCTGATCGAGCCGGGGTACCGCAACGACCGCTTCAGCGCCTTCCACGTGCTGGCTCCCGTCAGCCCTTCGTTCACGTCGCTGCAGCTCGAGCGCCACGGGCTTTCGTGGGCCCGGGCCCCGTTGGCGCTGGCCCACCCGTCGTCCGACGGGACGTGCCCTGCGCTGGCCACCTCGACCGAGGAGACGGCGGCGATCCTCGAGCGCTGGTCGCCGGGCGACGGGAAGCGCTGGCACGACCTCATGCGATGGTGGGAGTGCTACGGCCCTCCGATCATCGAGTCCTTCCTCGGCCCATGGCCGCCGGTGAAGGGGCCGGCCCGCCTCCTCGCCCGTGCGAGCACCGAGCTCCTCGAGCTGGCCCGGTTCCTGCTGCTCCCGGCCCGCACCATGGGGAAGGAGCTGTTCAAGGGCTCGGCGTCGGCCCGCCTGCTCGTCGGTTGCACGGCTCACACCGACCTCGGCCCCGACCAGACCCTCTCCGGGTTCCCCGGCCTGCTCCTGCTGCTCGTGGGCCAGCAGCACGGGTGGCCCTCCCCGACCGGCGGCACCAGCGCGCTGACCGACGCCCTCGTCCGCCGCCTGGAAGCCGTCGGGGGCCAGGTGCGCTGCTCGGCACCGGTCGAGCGGGTGCTGGCCACGGGACGGCGGGCCACCGGCGTGCGCCTCGTCGGTGGCGAAGAGCTTTCGGCCAGGGTGGTGGTGGCCGACGTCGGCGCCGAGCAGCTGTACCACCGCCTGGTGGGCCCCGAGCATCTGTCGGCCACGACGACGCGCCGGATCGGCCGGTTCGGGCGCACCCACGGCACGGTGAAGGTGGACTGGACGCTCGACGGCCCGGTCCCCTGGTTGGCCGAGGACGCCAGGCGGGCGGGAACGATTCACATCGGAGACTCGATCGAGGTCATCGCCGACGCGGCCCACGCCCTCGACCAGGCCCGCGTCCCCGAGCAGCCGTTCATCCTCTTCGGGCAGTACTCGACGGTGGACCGAAGCCGCATGCCCGAGGGCAAGGAGGTCTGCTGGGCCTACGCCCACGTGCCAAGCGGCGTGCCCGTCGACTCCGGTCGCTTCGCCGACCGCATCGAGCTCCAGGTCGAGCGCCTGGCGCCCGGCTTCGGTGACCTCGTGCGCGGACGCCACGTGGTCGGCTCGCTGGAGCTGGAGGGTGAGAACGCCAACCTGGCCGGCGGCATGATCGGCGGCGGCACCATCGCCCTCCACCAGATGCTGGTGTTCCGCCCGATCCCCCAGCTGAGCCCCACCCGGACCCCGCTCGCCGGCCTCTTCCTCGGGTCGGACGCCACCCACCCCGGAGGCGGGGTCCACGGGGCGTGCGGGGCCAACGCCGCCCGCTCGGCCATGCGCTTCCTGGCCACCACCGGCCGCTTCCGTTGACGCCCGGGGGCACCGCGATCCCGGCGCCTCCCGAACCTCCCGACGCTCGGTGCCCGATCCGGGTCGGGGCCAGCTCGTGGTCCGACCGCAGCCTGGTCCGGGACGGGGCGTTCTACCCGCGGCCGTCGATGCGGGCGGCCGAGCGGCTCGCCTACTACGCCAGCCGCCTCCCGCTGGCCGAGGTCACGACCACCCGGTGGTTCCCGCCGACGCCGGAGCAGTCCCAGCAGTGGGCGGCCCGGACGCCGCCGGCGTTCCGCTTCGACGTCCAGGCCTGGTCCCTGTTCACCGGCTCGTCCACCCTGCCCTCGTCCCTGTGGCCCGACCTGTTCGAGGAGGTGCGCCCCGACGCCCGCGACCGCCACCGGCTCTACCGCGAGCACCTCTCCGATGACGGGCTGCACGAGTGCTGGGGCCGCTTCCGCCACGCTCTTGAGCCCCTGCACGACGCCGGCCGCCTCGGGTGCGTGACCCTGCGCTGCCCCCAATGGCTGCGCCCGGGGCGCACCTCCACCACGCTGCTGACCGAGGCGAGGGCGGCGCTGGACGGCTGGGACGTGGCCGTCGAGCTGCCGAACCACCGCTGGCACGAGGGGGACCAGGCCGAGGAGACGCTGGCGCTGCTCGAGGACCTCGACCTGGCCATCACGTGCGTCGACGCCGCCCGACGGACCGACCAGGCCGAGCCGCTCGTGGCCGCCACGGCCGACATCGCCGTGGTCCGGTTCCTGGGCCGTCGTCCGGGCCGGTGGTCGTGGCCGTGGCGCTACGGCGAGGAAGAGCTGGTCGAGTGGCTGCCGACCATCGAGCGCCTGGGCGAAGGATGTCGCGAGGTGCACTGCCTGTTCGCCAACACCCACGCCGACGACGCCGTCGCCGGCGCCCTCGCGCTGCGGGCCCTGGTCGACCCCCAGCCCGTCCAGGGCGAACTGTTCTGACGCCCGGAATGGCGCCTCGTCAGCGCCAACCGCGGCGGGACGAGACCCTGCTACCCAAGGCCCGTCCCGCTGGGTCCGCCCCGTCGAGCTATGGCCTGACGACAGCCGTGTCCCCGGAAGCGGTGTCGTTGCCAGGAATCGGATCCCCGGCGGACGACACGGTTGCGGTGAGAGTGATCGTGCCGGTCTTGCGCGGGGCCGCGACCGTGACCGTGGCATCGGCTGTCGAACCGCTGGCCAAGCCGAGGGTGCAGCTGACGCCCTTGATCTTGCCCTTCAGCACGGTGCACGTCCCGCCGGGCGATGTGGCCGAGGTGACCGACGCCCCCCGGACGCCTGACAAGGTGCTGACCAGCGTCGCCCCCGAGGAATCGCCTGGACCGTTGTTGGTGACCGGGATGGTGTAGGTCACCGAGCCCAGGGGGGCAACCGGGTCGGGTGCGTCTGCGATGACACCGACGGCCAGATCGGCGTGCGCCAGGGGCGCCAGGGTGGCACCGCAGGTCGACTTCCCGATGAACAGGTCCCCGACGGCCGTCGGCCCGAGGAGGTACTCGTGAGCGGCGTAGACGGTGATGGAGCCGTCGGCGTTCATGACCTGCTCGTTGAAGACGTACCTGAACCTGTCGATGGAGCCGTTCACGTGGATGTGGCCGTCGTAGGAGGTGTTGGGCAGTGGGTTGGTCGGTACGGCAACCGTCGCTGGCGCATGCTCACCGGGATCGGTGAAGTCGCCATCGCCGTTCACGTCGTCACCGCTGTCCTGGTCCAGTGTCCCGCCGGTGATCGTGGTCGACGCCGACCGGCCCAAGGTGTCCGAGGTGCAGGTGCTGGCCACGTTGCTGGCCGTGAACGACTCCTCGCTGGAGGTGTTCACATTGGCGATGTTGCTGGTGGTGGTCACGCCTCCGGTGTCGCCCAGGGTGCCCGAGGTGCTCACGTCAAGCTGCCCCGAGCTGAAGAAGGTCGCAGGGCCGACGACCCCGCTCGCCGACGGAGCAGTGGCCGTCTGCGGGCTGTTGGAGGCGTCCGACGCAAGCGTCACCGTCGGAGACGGTCCCCGGACGTTCGGGGGCCCGCCGAAGAGGCCGACGCTGAGGAAATACCCGTAGGCACTTCCTTGGACGGCCGTGACGGTCTGGTGGGTGGCGGCGGCCGGGTGGGCCCCGCCGATCGACAGCGCTGCAGATCCAAGCGCAGCGGCCGCCGCCGCCCTTCGAACCGATCTCGCTCTTGCCTTCGACATGCCGGAATCTCCCCCTGATCGATGGACGTCGCTGATGCAAGAGGCGCGCCGCAAACCGCAGTTGAGGCCACGCCGCACCCCAGGCACCCGCTGACCAGGCTAGGCGGGGGACATCTCCGTGTCAGTATCGGCACTGCGCACCTACTCGACCTCCACGACGCCAAAGGCGATGGCGGGCTGGGATCGCGGATCGCTGGTCCTGGTTCGCCGTGGCTGCCGGCTGCCGGCAGGCGCTTCGCTACGGTGCTCGCGGTGCCACCGGCCGGGTCACGTTCGAACCAGGCGGGGCTGCTACCGCCGCTCGCCGGCGTCGACGTCGCCGCCGCCATCGCCGTCGAGGTCTGGCGTGCCGACCTTGCTGCCGAGCCAACCGGCGTCGCCCCGGACACAGCCGAGCGGGAGCGGGCGGCCCGGATGCGCGACGAGCGCGCCCGTGCCCGCTTCCTGGCCAGTCGGGCCTGGCTGCGCTTGGTTCTCGGGAGGTCGCTGGACGTGGACCCCGGCGCCGTCCGCTTCAGCGTGACCGACCGGGGCAAGCCTTCGGTCGACGGCGGCGGTGACCTCGGCTTCAGCCTCTCCCGCTCGGGCGGCGTGGCGCTGATCGCGCTCGTCCGGTCGCCCCACCCGGTGGGCGTGGACATCGAGAGGGTGCGCGACGACCTCGACCCTGACGACCTGGCCCGGCGCTTCTTCTCCCCGACCGAGACCGACGCCCTCCGGCACCTGCCCGAGACGGATCGACGGGACGCCTTCTTCGACTTCTGGGTGCGCAAGGAGGCCGTGGTGAAGGCGAGCGGCGCCGGTCTGTCCGATGGGGTGAGCCACCTCGACGTGCGCGGGAGCAGGGTGGCCGGGCGGTGGTCGGTGGCGTCGATCGACGCTGGCCCGGGCTTCGCCGCCGCAGTCTGTGTCGAGGGTGCCCTCGGAGCGATCCGCCAGCAGGATCTCTGCGGCAGCTGAGGGCTTCGCCCGACAGAGGCGGAGCGCGAGGAGGTCGTGGGCGACGACCACCTCGCCGTCGTAGGAGGTCACCCCTGAGGTCCAGTGGGAGTCGGGCTGCGTGTCATCGCCGGGGATGAAGTGGGTGAGGACCAGGCGCCCCACCCCGGCGTCGGCGGCCACCTTGCCCACCTGGCTCAGCGGCGTGTGCGAGGTGACCAGGTGGTGGTGGCGGCGCTCCGCCTCCCAGGTGGCGTCGTCCTCGTCGAGGTGAGCGTCGTCGTACACCTCGTGGACCAGGATGTCGGCGCCGCCAGCCAGCGTCACGAGGTTGCGGCTCGGGGCGGTGTCCCCTGACACGACGATCGAGCCGGCGGCGGTGTCGAAGCGGTAGGCGAAGGCCGGGAACACGGGGGCGTGGTCGACCAGGATCGCCGTCACGCGCACATCGCCGTCCTCGGCGACGAGGAGGGGCGCCATCGGCGGGGCCACCGCCCCAAGCGGGCTGGCCCCGACCGCCTCGGGGATGGCGATCTCAGACGGGACGATCAGCTCGGTGAGATCGCTCCGGCCGGCCTCCCGCATTCGGATGTTGAGGTCGAAGGCGTTGGCTCGCACGTGGTGCTCGGTCAGCTCCACGAGGCCCGGGGTGGGGCTCGCCGGGCTGACGAGCGGGATGGCCGGCTCGTCCCCCTCCGCCGGCAGCGCGCACATGGGCCCGGCCGAGCCCGGGCCGAACACCTGCACCGGCGGGTTGTGCTGGAGGATCGGCCACCCGAGCAGGAAGAGGTTGAAGTAGTCGCAGGCGTGGTCGGAGTGGAGGTGGGTGAGGAACACCTGGTGCAGCTGCGACAGCAGCCGGGCGCGTCGAAGCTGGCGGGCCACCCCCGTCCCGCAGTCGACCAGGTGGACCCGCTCCCCCACCACCACGGCGGAGGCGATCCCCGAGCGGGAGGGTGACGGGAGCGGCCCACCGGCCGTTCCCAGCAGGACCAGGCGCACGTCGCTTCGGCTCACACCGCGAACCTAGGCTCTCCGAGGGGAGCGACAGCGGGAAGAGGTGGGGATTGCTGACGTCGGTCGACGGACCTGCGCTGTCGGTGCAGACCTGTGCCCGGCGCCTGGCGCCCTCCGGCATTCGGGCGACGGAGCCGAGCACGTCGGGCGGCCCGGACGGGTTGGTGCTGACGTGGCCCGAGATCGGAGCCGCCGAGCCCGGGGACGCGGCCAGGTGCGCGATCTCGTGGTGGGGCCCCGTCCGGCCCGTCGAGGCGCCTGGGAGCGAGGCGCTGGTGCAGGCGGCGAGCGGGTTGATGCACCTCCACGGAAGAGATCTCGGGGGTCCGCGGCCGATCGGCCTCGAGATCGCCTCGGTGGCCGCAGGGATGCTGGCTGCGCAGGGGCTGCTGGCGGCGGCCGTCGGGCGGTGCCGCGGCGTGCGGATAGGTGAGGTGCGCACGTCGGTGCTGCAGGCCGCCCTGCTCCAGGCGTCGCACTACCTGGCGGCGGCGACGTGCCCCCCCGAGGAGGTGCCCGCCCCGGCACCGGCCCCGGGGCCGCCCTTCCGCACCGCCGACGGGCAGTGGTTCGAGATCGAGACCTTCGACACCGAGGCCTGGAAGGCGTTCTGGCTCCGCCTCAGCGCGCCGGCCGACGAGCTGGGCCCGGCGTGGACCCGCTTCCGGCCGCGCTACTACCGGGGCACCAGCTCACTCCCCGTCGGCTTCCACGAGGCCACGGCCGGTCACACCCTCGAGGAGGTGGTCGCCGCCGCCGTCGCCACCGGCGTCAGCCTCAGCCCCGTGCGCTCCTACGACGAGGTGCTGGCCTCGGCAGGGCCCACCGCCGGCCTGCCGGTCATGGCCCCCCTCGTCGCCCACCCGGGTCAGGCCGGCGTCGACGGGTCAGGTCGCGGCGAGGGGGCGCCCTCGAATCCCTCGGCGCTCCCCCTCGAGGGCCTCGAGGTGGTCGAGGCCACCAGCCGGCTGCAGGGGCCGCTCGCCGGGCTCCTGCTGCAGATGCTGGGCGCCAGGGTGACGAGGGTCGAGGCACCGGGTGGGGACGTCGGCCGCAGCGTGCCGCCCCTGGCCGGCGACACGGGATCGTTCTTCCTCTGCTTCAACCGGGGAAAGGACACGGTCGAGCTCGACCTCGGCACGGCCGCCGGGCGGGGCGAGCTGGCCGACCGGGCGGCCGCCGCCGACGTGTTCCTCCACAACTGGCGGCCAGGGAAGGCGGCCGAGTGGGGGCTGGCCGCCGACGACCTCGCCCGCCGCAACCCCCGGCTCGTCTACGTCGAGGCGTCGGGGTGGTCGGCGGGATCGGGGGCGACGCGCCTCATCGGCACCGACTACCTCGTGCAGGCCTGGACCGGCGCGGCCAACGGGCTCCACCCCGAGCCCGACCCCCCCCACCCTTCCCGGGTGCTCCTCACCGACTTCATGGGCGCCCTGGTCACCTGCGAGGGGGCGCTCGCCGGGCTGTACCGCCGAGAGGTGCATGGTTCCGGGGTGCGCGTGGCCACCTCGCTCGAGGCCGGGGCCATGGCGCTGCAGGCCCACGTCCTCGACGGCTTGAAGACCGGCAACGAGGCGGGCCGGGACCATGGGCGACCGGTCTGGGCCCCATTCGACGTGCCCCTCCGGGCCAGCGACGGTCTCGTCGTGATCAGCGCCGAGGGCGTGGACCTCCGACGGCTGTACGAGCTCTGCGGGGTGGACCCCGCCGGCCGCTCGGGTCCTGACCTGGAGGGCGCGCTGATCTCCTGCGTCGGACGTCATCCGGTGGCCGAGTGGGAGGCACGACTGGCCGCCGCCGGCATCGGGTGCGCAGCGGTCGCCACCGACCTGGCTGCGGTCAGCGGCGACCCCCGGCTGGCAGCCCTGTTCGAGCCGCTGGGCCGCGGCTGCCGGGCTCCGGCCTCGCCCTGGCTGCTCGACCAGTGAGCGACGTCCCTGGCCCCGCTCTCGTCGAGCGCGGCGACGAGGGACCCGTCGGCGCGTCGCAGGTGGGGATGCTGTGGCACGAGCAGCTCGCCCCCGGCAGCTTCAACCTGCCCAGCCTGGTGCGGCGCTACCGGGGTGAGCTCGACGTTGGGGCACTCGAACGAGCCCTGGCCGAGCTGGTCCGCCGGCACGAGCCTCTTCGCACCACGTTCGAGGTGCGAGGGGGCGCTGCGCTTCAGCTGGTCCGGTCGGCGGCCTTCCGGCTCCCGGTGATCGACCTCGGCCGCCTCGACCCGGCCGAGCGTGACGCCGAGGTGGCCGGGCTGATCGCCATCGCCTCAACGGAGCCCTTCGACCTGGCCGAGGGCCCCCTGTTCTCCCCCAGCCTTCTCCGCTTGGGTCTCGACGACCACGTGCTGGTGGTTCGGCTCCACCACCTGGCGTTCGACGACTGGTCGGTCGACCTCTTCCGACGGGGCCTGTCCGCCCTCTACACCGCCTTCCTGAGCGACGCTCCGTTGCTGCCGCCCGCGCCGACCACCCGGTTCATCGACGTCAGCCGGCGGCAGGCATCCCGCCTCGGCGGACCGCTCGGTGAGGCCGAGCAGGCCCACTGGCGGCGTCGGCTGCAGGGCTCCGCCTTCCCGGTGCAGCTGCCGCTGGGCGACCCGCACCAGCTCGGCCCCGACCGTCCCGGGGCGGGCGAGCCGCTGCGGCACGACCTGCCCCCCGAGCTGGCCCGTTCCGTGCGGGCGCTCGCCCCCCGGCTCCGGGCCACCCCGTTCATGACCGTCCTGGCCGCCTTCGAGCTGCTGGTGGCCCGGCGGACCGGTCAGGACGACCTGGTCCTGGCCTCGGTGGTGGCCGGCCGCCCGACGACAGCGACCGAGGCAATGATCGGCTGCTTCACCAAGAAGGTCCTCCTCCGCCTGCGCCTCGACGGCGACCCGACCTTCCCCGAGCTGGTGACCCGCACCCGGGGCACCGTGCTCGACGCCCTGGCCCACCAGGACCTTCCGTTCGAGGCGGTGGTGCAGGAGACCCTCGGGGCGGCGGCGGTGCGCCACGGGATGGCCGCCGAGGTCCCCGTGGTCTTCCAGGGCGAGACGCCGCAGCAGGCCCGGCTCGTCCTCCCTGGCCTCGAGGTCGGGCCCTTCGAGGTGCCGGCGGCCGCCCGCCGTGAGCGCCATCACAGCGCCGGTCCGGGCCACGACGAGCAGGGTCCGGTCTGGGGCGACGGGGCCTACAGCGGCACCTTCCTCCTGCTGTCGCTGCTGGAGTCGCCCGGCGGCCTGGCCTTCGTAGCCCGCGGGGTCTTCGACCGCCCTGAGGCGCAGCGCCTGCTGGAGGAGCTCGAATGCCTGCTGGCCGACATCGCCTCCGACCCGGAGCGGCGGCTCTCAGAGCTGGTCACCGTGCGACCTGCCGCCGTGGACGCCGACCAGCTGTTGCTCCGGGGCCTGGCCCTGCGACGCTCCCGGCTGGAGGCTGCACTGGCGCGCTGCGCCGGGGTGGGCGAGGTGGCGTTGGCCGTTGTCGAGGGCGACGAGGGGCCCGAGCTGGTGGCCTTCGTGGTGGCCGAGCCGGGCGCAATGCCCGGGCTGGCCGAGCTGAGGGCAACGCTGTGGGCCGCCTTTCCCGGGTCGCCGTGGCCGGCGTCGATGGTCCTGGTCCAGCGGCTCCCCCGGCACGCAGACGGGCGGCTCGACCCGACTGCGCTCCGCTCGCTCGCCCCCGCCACCGCCGCCGCCGACCCGCCCGACCCCCGGGCGGAGCTGATCACCTCACTGTGGGCCGCCGCCACGAGTCGAGCCGTGACGCCAGAGGCGAACTACTGGCAGGACTTCTCGTTCCTGGACGCGCTGGTCGAGGCCCGGGCCGCCGGACTGCCCATCACCGACGAGCAGGTGAGCCGCTGCCGCACCCCCGAGATGCTGGCCGCAGCGCTGGCTGTGGAGCATCGACGGCCGATGCACACGTGAACCCAAGAGCTCACTCGGGCACATCCAACAGGTTAGACGTCCCGCCGCACGCCGTTGCCTAGCTGAGCGATCGGATTCGGAGTCCTCGAACGGCTGCGAAGTGCTTGATGTTGCGAGTGGCGAGGCCGAGTCGATGCTCGAGGGCCGTCGCCGCTATGAGGGCATCAGGCATGCGCAGCCCCAACTCGCGCTTGATGCGTCCGGCGCGCTCGGCGATCGCCCGATCGACGGCGACCTCGGCGTCCGCGCCGAAGGTGGCGGCCAAGACCGGGGCGGGATCCCGCTCGGCTTCGAGGTAGACGTCGAGCGCCCGCCTGATGACCTCAGCGAGGCTGACCCCCCAGCTCTCACGATCTCGTCGATCAGACGCCGCTGCTGCTCGGTCAGGTAGGACCTGTGTGCGGGTCGCTGACATACAGCACCGACGCACAGCCCAGCAGCGGCCGGGAGAAGATCCGCCTCGGCCAGGCCCAGCGTGTGCAGGGGTGGCGCTCTGGCCGGACCGACGACAGCCGACGAGCGTGGTCAATCTCGCACATCGTGAGTACATCCCTACCGAGCACCGGCTGAGGAGCTGGGGCTGGGGCGGCGCCGGGGCGGCGCTCCAGGTGCTTCAGGGCAGGAGGTTGAGGGCTTCGGCGTGCCGTGGCCTGACGACATTGAAATGTCGACGATCGGTTGTGGCGACATCGACGATTCTCAGACGCTCGGCTGCTGCCACGACGGATGCGTCCGCCGCACCGATGCCGAGGTCCCGATACCGATGCACCAGCTCGGCGATACGGAGCCAATCGCCCGCCGTCACCGGCTCGGCGATCAGGTTTCCCGCGGCGAGATCGCCCAGGAAGCGGACCTCGGCGTCGACGCCCAGGCGGGTCGAGAGCAGGTAGTCAACCTCGGTGATCACGAGGGTGGGGACGAGCAGCGGTCCGGGATGGGTCTCCAGCAACTCGAGGCAAGCGGCGTGGTGGGCGTCGTCGGCATCGACGTAGGCATAGAGCGGACCTGCATCGACGATCAGCGCGATCGTCCGACCTCGCTGGCGAGGATCTCCTCGATCCGCTCGGACACGTCGGATCGCCCGCTGTGTCCCGCCCCAGCGGCGAGGAGGCGTCGTCGTCCGTTCGGGCTCGACATCGCACCCCCCGCCGGCCAAGGCCCCCCCGAGCCCCACCCTCGACAGAGCTTGGTGACCGCGGCCCGCCCGTTCGGCGCTGGGTCAGTGCGGACG
>JBKJUI010000012.1:0-2692 GCA_046590775.1 Acidimicrobiales bacterium | reverse complement strand
CCTCGAGCTCGGGCTGCTCGTCACCACCGACGTCGATGCCCTCCTCGGCCGGAGCATCGACCTGGCCGTCGTCGTGGCCTTCGGCCGGATCATCAAGCCGCACGTCCTGGCCGAGCTGCCGATGGTGAACCTCCACTTCTCCCTCCTGCCCCGCTGGCGGGGCGCCGCTCCGGTCGAGAGGGCCGTGCTGGCCGGCGACCGCGAGACCGGCGTCTGCCTGATGGAGGTGGCCGAGGGGCTGGACGAGGGTGGGGTGTTCGCCGAGGAGCGGACGCCGATCGACCCCGACGAGACGGTGGGCGAGCTGCGGGACCGGCTCGTCGCCATCGGCACCCGGATGCTCGTCGAGCAGCTGGACAGGGGCCTGGGCGGGCCGGTGCCCCAGCAGGGCGCGATCACCCACGCCGCCAAGATCGACCCCCTCGAGCTGCACCTCGACTGGGCCGAGCCGGCCGCCACCGTCCACGCCCGGGTGCGGCTCGGGCGGGCGTGGACCGAGCTCCGGGGCGGCCGCCTCGGCGTGACCAGGTCGAGCATCGCCAGCCGGCCGGATCCCGCCCCGGATGAGGGCGGGGAGCCGGTCCGCCAGCCCGGCGAGGTCGACGCCGAGCTCGGCGTGACCTGCGGGGACGGTCGGCGGCTCCTGCTGGTCGAGGTGCAGCCGGCGGGCCGCAACCCGATGCCGGCGCGCGCCTGGGCCAACGGCGCCCGACCCGTGGGCCAGCGCCTCGGCTGAGGGCCTCCGCCCTCCGTCCTCGGCCCCCTCCCATGTGCACCAGACTGAAGGCCCGGTGAGAGTTCGTCCCCCCGCGTCACCGCACTCCTCGGCCGCCGCCCGGCGGCTCGCCCTCGAGGCGCTGCACCGCATTGACGACGGCGCGTACGCGAACCTGGTCACGCCCGCGCTGCTGGAACGTTCCCGGCTGACGGGGCGCGACCGGAACTTCGTCACCGCCATCGCCTACGGGGTCACGCGGATGCGCCGGGCCCTCGACCACCTGGTGGACCGGCACGCCCTCCGGCCGACCGACGACGAGGTGCGCCGGGTCCTCCGCCTCGGGGCCTTCGAGCTGGCCTACCTGCGCACCCCGCCCCACGCCGCGGTCAGCCAGGCCGTCTCGCTGGCCCCCGAGCGGGGAAAGGGCTTCACCAACGCCGTGCTCCGCAAGGTGGCCGCCGACGTGGCCGCCGGGGTGACGTGGCCCGACCTGGCCACCGAGCTCAGCTACCCCGACTGGATCGTCGACGCCCTCACCGAGGCCCTCGGCGAGCACGCGGCGATCGGCGCCCTCCGCCAGATGGACGAGCCGGCCGAGGCCACCGAGCGGGACGACGGGTACACCCAGGACCTGGCCAGCCAGTGGGTGGTCGAGCAGATCGCCGCCCTGCCGGGCGAGCGGATCCTCGAGGTGTGCGCCGCCCCGGGCGGCAAGGCGACGCTGCTGGCCGGAACCGGGGCGACGGTCACCGCGGCCGACATCAGTCCCAGGCGGTCGGCGCTCGTGGCCGAGAACGCGGCGCGGGTGGGGGCGGAGCTGGCCGGTGTGGTGGCCGCCGACGGTCTGGCCTCCCCCTTCCGGCCGCGGTCGTTCGACCACGTGCTGGTCGACGCCCCGTGCTCCGGCCTCGGCGTGCTGCGCCGCCGCCCTGACGCCCGCTGGCGCATCCAGCCGTCCAACGTCGAGGAGCTGGCCGACCTGCAGCGCCGCCTCCTGACTGCGGCCGCCGACCTGGTGCGGCCCGGGGGCGTGCTGGCCTACAGCGTCTGCACGCTGACGGTGGAGGAGACCCTGGGCGTCGACCTGCTCCGCCTCCACGCCCTGCCCCCGCCCTCGGGGCCATGGGAGCCCTGGGGCCGGGGCGCCAGGCTGCTGCCGCAGACGGCCGGGACCGACGGCATGTTCCTCCTCCGGCTGCGGGTCTCGTAGCGTCGTAGCCGTGCCAGCCAGTCCCCTCCGATGACCGGGCCCGACAAGGGGCCGGACGGGCTCCGGGCCCGGGTGCTGGTGATCTCCACCGGCGTCGCCGCCGGCACCCGGGAGGACCGGGGCGGCGCCGCCCTGGTCGAGCTGCTGGCCGGCGAGGGCTTCGACGTCGAAGTACCGGTGGTCGTGCCCGACGGCATCGAGCCGGTGGCCGCCGCCCTCCGGGCCCTCACCTCGGGCTTCGCCGGCCTGGTCGCCACCACGGGCGGGACCGGGTTCTCGCCCACCGACGTCACCCCCGAGGCCACGCTGGCCATCCTCGACCGGCACGCACCCGGCCTGGCCGAGGCCATGCGCGGCGTCGACCCCCGGGGCCGGCTCGGACGCGGCGTGTGCGGCACCGTCGGGCGGGCCCTGGTCGTCAACTGCCCCGGCAGCCCGGGTGGCGCCGTCGACCAGCTGCGCGCCATCCTCGACGTGCTGCCGCATGCCCTGCGCCTGCTGGCCGACGCCCCGACCTCGCACTGACCGGGCGTACCGTTCGGCATGCCCAACACCAGGAACGAAGCCCAGCTGCTCGACGAGGCCAAGCGCGAGGCCCTGGCTGCGGTGATCAGGGCGGCGCAGGCCAACCTCGGCCCCAACGCCCTGTCCTTCGCCGAGGTCTACGGGTGGCTCAGCCGACAGGATCAGTCCCACAACTAGGCTGAAAAACTGGTGGTGCCCGACGTGCGGTGGATGGAGCGGGCCATGGCCCTGGCCGCCGC
>JBKJUI010000456.1:0-4128 GCA_046590775.1 Acidimicrobiales bacterium | reverse complement strand
GAGATGGGGCCCGGGCGGTTCAAGGAGAAGGCCAACCAAGCCGGTTCCTACGTGTTCGTCGCTCCCGGGCTGGTGGAGGGGACCCTCGTCGAGGGGTTCCGCCGGCTCGCCGACCTCCCTCCAGGGTTCCCACGGGCGGCCTTCGAGCTGTTCCTCATCTCCGAGGTCCACCCCTTTGATGACGGCAACGGGCGAGTGGCCCGGGCCGCCATGGGCGCGCAGCTGAGTGCTGCCGGCCAGGCACGCATCGTCGTCCCCATCGTCTTCCGCAACGAGTACCTGGCGGCCCTCCAGCAACCTCTCCCGAGAGGGCCGCTGTGACCTGTACGTGCGAACACTCGCCTACGCCTGGCGCTGGACCGCGGGGATGCCATGGCACGACCGCACCGCCGTCGACGGATTCCTCGTTGCCACCAACGCCCTCACCGACTCCACCGACGCCGAACGATCGGGCATCCGGCTGGAGCTGCCATGACACCGACGCCGCATCGCTGGCGTCAGCGCTCGGTGCCGTCTGGTGTCGTCGGGGAAGGGCCGTTCGACGCACTTGTTTCGAGCATGTGAACAGATCCCTCCGACAGGTGCGCGTTGGTGACCGCTGGTATCCGTTGGTGCGCGTTGGTCCATCCGGCCGCCGGCGGCCCCCTTGACAGCCCGAATGACACGTGGGCAACTCGTTCGCCTATGCCCGAGGAGAGGCCGGTCCGATCGGTCGATGAGCTGCCCATCGCCCTGACGGTGGCTGAGGCCGCCGCCGTCCTGCGGATCAGCAGGACCACGCTCTACGAGCTCATCCGCCGGTGGCATGCGTCGGCGGGCGCCGAAGGGATCCGGGCAGTGCGGCTGGGTCGCCAGCTGCGCGTCCCTCGCATCGCCATCTTGGAGTTCCTCGGCATCGTTCGGCCACATCCACAGGTCGAGGGTGTCGAACGAGGGACCGGCGGCGATCGCGGGGCGGCCTGAGCCTCAGGCGACGGCGCTGCCAGGCGACGCGGCTCGTGCCCAGCGCGGCGAGCGGGGCCCGGACCGAGGGGGTCGCCAGTTGGCGGCTGGTGGATGGCTATCGCCGGGGTGCGAGGGTGGTGAGGCCAACGGCCTGTGCGGCAGTGGTCAAGCGGTCGTCGTAGGTGACCAGGCCGGCGAGGTCCTCACCGACGGCTTGGGCGGCGGCCAGGTGAATCGCGTCGAGGGTCCGAATCCCGGCCGGGGGGACGCCGCCTGCGGCGAGCATGAGGTCTCGGTCCATGGTCAGCTGCTCGAGGGCGTCGAGGTGGGCGAGTGCGACGGTGACGTCCCCGTCGACCCGTCTTACGGCGCGAAGAACCTCGGCGACGGCCAGCTCGCAGGTCATCAAGACATCGTCGGTGGCCAGCTGCTCCCTCCACGCCTGGAGTGCATCGCTTTCGGGTTCGGCGACGGCGAACTTCACGATGGCGGAGGAGTCCAGGTACCAGGCGGTCAACGTTCGTCGGCTCGGAGCTCAGCGAGCGCGTCGGACGCCGAACGGCCTGTGGGGACAGGTGCCGGCAGGGCTCCGGTGACGCTCGCCGGCTTCAGTCGCCCCTCCTGGCGCAGACGGGCCAGTCCGCCTCCAGAGGCCGGAGGTGGTCCCAGGACGGCCATCACCTGGCCGCGCCGGGTGACCTCGATCCGCTCCCCGGCGTGGGCGCGTCGCAGCCACTCGCTGGCGTTCTGTCGTAGTTCTCGCACACCGATCTGCGTCATGCGTACACATGGTAGCACTTCGGGGCGAGGGATAGTGCCGCTGTCTGTGAGGTGAGGTGTGCACCTCGTCGCCGTCGACGGCCGGGCGGGGCCCGGGACGTAGGCGGGCATGTCGAGGTAGTGGCGAAGGTCGGAGACGAAACTGCTCGCTACCGTCGTTCGTGCAGATCCCGGCACCAGTCTGACCTACGAGCTCACAGGACCACTGAGTACCCGGGCTCGGCGAGCAGCCGCCACCAGATTCTCATGCCCCACAGAGCCCCCGCCAGGGGGCATCCGAGTCTGACCTGGCCTTTTACCGTGGGCGCTGCGGGGCTCGAACCCGCGACCGCCTCCTTGTAAGGGAGGTGCGCTACCAGCTGCGCCAAACGCCCAAGGCATCGAGGCTACCGAGGGGCTCGGCCGCGGCGCAGGGTGCACCCACCGGCCCGGGGGGAGCGTGCTCGACCCCCGGGCCGGGTGCTGTGCCGCCCGACCGCCTGGTCAGGCGGTCATCCAGCGGGCGGGGTCCTTGGGCGGCCGGCCGCGGGGGCGCTTCACGGCGAGGACCTTCCCGTCCTTGAACAGCTGGCCTCCCCACACGCCCCACGGCTCCCGACGCTCGAGGGCACCGGCCAGGCACGGCTCGGCCAGCGGGCAGCTGGCGCAGATGGCCTTGGCGGCACGGATGGCCGGGATCTCGTCGGAGAAGAAGAGGTCGGTCATCGAGGCCACGCCGGCGTCGGCGATGACTCGGTCGTCGGAGCAGCGGGCCAGGGCCCAGTCGACTGCGGTGGTGATCTCGGTGTGGTCCTGCAGGGCGAACATCGCCGTCCCCTTTGACGGGTGGTTCGGATGGGAAAGGGTGATGCGGAAAACAAAGAGGCCGCCGGGATGTCCCGGCGGCCTCTGAACCTCTCCTTGGAGAGCATGGGTGGGGGTGGTTACCCGAACCCGGCTCCAGGAGAGCTCAGAGGCGTGCCGTCCCAGGCGGTGCGGCCCATGGCGGCGTGGTCGTTGGTGTGGGAGGTGACGGTGGAGCTCCCGCAGACCAGGCCAGGGCCATAGACGGGCGGCACGAAGCCGGCCCGCTTCTGGATCTGGTGCCCGCAAAGGTTCGCTGCGGCCGCGCCGACGAGCCCGGACAGGGGCGCGCCGGTGGCCGAGGCGGCGGTGCGCTCCTCGGTCATCCAGGTCATGCGCTCCACAGGAGGCTCCTCGTGGTCGGGCGGCGTGGGGGAGATCCCCACGACCTCGTCATGGGACCACGAACCCGCCGACGTCGTCAACCGATTAAATGGACAAGCTGCCCGAGCAGCTCAGGGGTGGCGGCGGCCACCGGGCTCCGCCTGGCTGCGTGGTCGAGAACGACCAGCTCGGCCTGGTCGCCGTCGACGACCGGCACACCGGCCTCCCGGCACACGAGGAGCCCGCCCAGGTAGTCCCACGGGCCATGGGCTGCGGGCCGGGTGACGTCGACGAACGCATCGAGGGCACCAGACGCCACCGCGCACAGGTCGAGGGCACAGGCGCCGAGCGACCTGGTCTGCCAGGAGCCAAGCGGGACCGCCGGCAGGCCGCTCAGCGCCACGATCGAGTCCTCGAGCCGGGTGGCGCCGCTCGGGCTGAGCCTCCCGGTGCCCCCGAACGCCCCTCCCCCACGCACGGCCCAGAAGCGGGCCCCGCTGGCCAGGTTGACCACGACCGCCGCCAACGGCCCGTCGCCGTCGACCACGCAGATCGACGTGGCGTACCAGGGAAGCCCCCGGTGGGCGTTCGTCGACCCGTCGACCGGGTCGACCACGGCGGTGAGCGGCCGATCGGCGTGGTGACGGCCGGACTCCTCGCTGAGGGTTCCCAGACCGGAGGCGTGGAGCACGCCGAGGGCCGCCTCGTCGGCCACCAGGTCCAGCTTGTACTGGCCCGGACGGGTCAGGACCGGGCCCCAGTCGTCGAGGGCGTCGAGCGCAGCGGCCACCGCCGCCGCCGCCTCGAAGCCGACCTCCACCAGCGTGCTCGGGTCCATGGCGGTCGGCCACCGTAGAGGCCCGCCGGTACGCTTCCCTCCCAGTGATCGACGTGCCCGGCTACGTGGCCGAACTCAAGGAGCACGTGGTCGATCATGGCTTCCACGTGCACGACGAGCGGCACTTCCTCGAGACGTACTCCCTCCGCCAGGCGTGGGAGGTCGACCTCCACCCCGAAGAAGCGTGCGGTGGCCCACTCGATCTGCACCTCTCTCTCGAGGTCGACCCACGCGGCATGCTCGCGTTCGAAGATCGCATGATGGACCTGCCTGAAGGCTCCGATCCTCCAGAGGACTTCGCCTTCCCGCTCGTGTTCACGTGGGTGCTCCCGCCCCTGCCCAAGGGGCCTGATCTGCTGGTGCTCGCGACCGACCTCGCCGGCATCGGGGGCACCGAC
>JBKJUI010000420.1:0-2694 GCA_046590775.1 Acidimicrobiales bacterium | reverse complement strand
AGGCGCTGGGGCAGCTCGACGGGGAAGGGGGCGGGGTGCCCGACCCGGGTGGCGCTCTCGGGGGCCATCTCCCACAGGTCGGTGGTGGCCTCCATGAACTCGTCCCGGAACATGGTCGCCGTCGACGGTCGGCTCTGGTCGTGTCGTTGCCGGGGGGTGAGCGCCCGGTCGAAGCGCCCCTTGCTGGCGATGACGATCCGCTCGGTCAGGTCCCGCAGCACGGGGTTGCCCGGTCGCTGGAAGGACCCCCAGGCACATGATCCCCCTGCCCCGCGACCCTTCCACCAGATCACCTCGCCACGAAGGAGGAGGCGCAGCCGGTTCTGCAGGATGTCGGTCACATCGGCCGACAGCGACCGGTAGGGGCGCCGGCCCAGGTTGGCGACGTTGACGGCGAGCCGCCCGCCTGGTTCCAGCTTGGTGACGCACTCGGCGAACACGTCCGTGAGCATCTCCAGGTAGTCCTGGTAGGTCTCGGGGATGTGGTCCTGGCCCAGTGCGGCCTCGTACTCCTTGCCGGCGAAGTACGGCGGCGAGGTGACGACGAGGGCGACCGTGGCGTCATCGACCTCGCTCATGTCCCGTGCATCGCCGGTCAAGAGGACGTCGACGGCATGGCGCCTGGTACCGAGGACCTTGTCGGCTGAGACGATCGGTGCCGGAAAGCGGTCGTAGAAGCCGCTGGCGTCGTGGCTCTCTCGCCGACCCACCCCGAAGCCGGACGTCGCCGTGGACGGACGTCGCCGTCGGGGCGTGCCCGCGAAGCTGCTCACGAGCTCAACCTATGGTCCTTCGGCCGCCCCGATGGCGGACCACCTGGCGAGAACGTTCCTTCCCGCAGGTCAGATAAGCCCGTGGGTCCAGCGCATCACCGCAGCGCCACCAGCCGGAGCTCGTCGGTGGTGGGGTCCTTCTCGTTGGGGTTGCCGGCGAGGACGGCCACGATGTCCCCCGCCTTGACGTGACCCTCCTTGACGGCCGCCTCGACCGCGCACCACACGAGGTCGTCGGTGGTGGCCAGCTCGGCCACGCAGATGGGGGTCACCCCCCACACGAGAGAGAGCTGGCGGGCCGTGACCTCGCTCGGCGTGACGCCGACGAGCTGGCACTTGGGGCGGAAGCGGCTGATGGCCTTGGCCGTCCACCCGCTGCGGGTGCAGGCGATGATGGCGGCCGGCTCGATGTCGACCGACGCCTGCCACGCCGCCGCGGTGATGGCCGAGGTGATCTTGGCTGCGGTTGGCACCTCCTCGATGGCGTTCTGCTGCTGGCGGCCGAGGCGCAGGCCCCAGGCCACGTGGTCGAACTCCCGCTCGGCGCGCAGAACAATCTTGGCCATGGCGGCGACCACGGCCACCGGGTCGTGGCCGACGGCGGTCTCCGCCGACAGCATCACGGCGGTCGTCCCCTGCGACACGGCGTTGGCCACATCGGTCACCTCGGCCCGCGTGGGGGTCGGCGCCGTGATCATCGACTCGAGCATCTGGGTGGCGGTGATCACCGGCTTGGCGTAGGAGACGCCGACCCGGATCAGCCGGCGCTGGATGTGCGGCACATCCTCGAGGGGGACCCGGACCCCGAGGTCGCCCCGGGCCACCATCACCCCGTCCGAGGCCTCGACGATGGCCTCGAGATCCTCGACGGCCGCGGCGGTCTCGACCTTGGCGATGACGAGCGGCCCGCCCGGCCCGACGGCCCGCTGGACGGCGCGCACATCGGCCGCGCTCTGGACGAACGACACGGCGACGTATTCGATGCCCACCTCGAGCAGCCGCTCGAGCATGGCCAGGTCGTCCTCGGTGGGTGAGGCCAGCGGCACCCGGTCGGCCGGCAGGCCCACGCCGGGCCGGCCCCGGAGCGTTCCGCCGCTGCGCACCTCGGCCGTGGCCGAGTCGTCGCCCGCCTCGACGACGAACAGCTCGACCCCACCGTCGCCGAGGCTGACGATGTCGCCCGGCCGCAGCAGGTGCACCGCCCCCTGGAGGGCGATGGCGATGACCTTGTCGTCCGAGGTCGAGGGCCCCTCGGCCCTCTGCTCGACCAGCTGGAGGCGGTCACCGGTGGCGACCACGACGCCCTCGCCGGCGAAGAGCGCGGTGCGGACCTTGGGCCCCGGCAGGTCGCACAGGACGGCGATGTAGCGATTGGCCCGGGCCGCCGCCTCGCGCACCTGGGCCACCCGGGCGAGCGAGGCCTCGATCGGGCCGTGGGACAGGTTCACCCGGCACACGTCGACGCCGGCCGCCAACAGGGCGTCGAGCACCCGCGGCTCGTCGGTGGCGGGGCCGAGGGTGGCGATGATCTTCGTGCGGCGTGCGGAGGTCACCGTCCTCAGCGTTTCACGCCCCACCCCTCCGCAGCCAGGCGGCTATCCTCGCCGGCCGCACGGGCGTGTGGCTCAGTTGGTAGAGCATCTCCATGACGCGGAGAGGGTCGGGGGTTCGATTCCCTCCACGCCCACGGACGGACGGAGGGGACCGGACGGACTGACGCCGCACCGCCGGGCTGTTCCCATCCGCCCTACGTGATCCCGGTTTTGTGCCTCCGGCGATCGGGGTATGGGCAGCAGGTGTCGGATCGCGAGCGGCTCGTCGCTCGCGGGGATGTCCCGTTCGGCGACGACGGAGCCGTCGCCCTGGTGGCCGAAGCCCGTCGCCGGCTCGGAGACCTGGCCGACGTGCCACTCCCGGGCGG
>JBKJUI010000377.1:0-3458 GCA_046590775.1 Acidimicrobiales bacterium | reverse complement strand
GGCCCCCCGGGCGACGGCGTGGTCCCATGCCTCCAGCACCAGGATGCCGCCGCCCTCGGCGATGACGAACCCGTCGCGCCTGGCGTCGAAGGGCCGGCTCCAGCCGGTCTTGGTGATCGCCGTCATGTTGGTGAAGGCGGCCACCCCGGTGGGGGAGAGGGGCGCTTCGGAGGAGCCGGCGACGACCACGTCGCAGCGGCCGGAGGCCACCAGGCGGGCGCCGTTGGTGACCGAGTGGGTACCGGCGGCGCAGGCGGTGACAACGGTCTCGCAGGGCCCTCGGAACCCGAACCGCATCGAGATGCCGGCGGCGCCGGCGTTGTTCATCATGCTCGGCACGAGGAATGGCGAGACCCGCTTCAGGCCCTTGTCGTGGCCGTTGATGATCTGGTCCTCGAGCGTCTGGAGCCCGCCCACGCCCGTGCCCACCATGGTGCCGATGCGGTCGGGATCGGCCCGAAGCTCGCCCGCCTGTTCGAGGGCCTCGACGGCGGCATGCATCGCCAGCTGGCTGAACCGGTCGATTCGGCGGATCTGCTTCGGGTCGTAGAGGTGGCTGGCGTCGAAGCCCTCGACCCTCCGTTCGAAGCCCTCCCGGGGTGCGCTGTGCAGCCCGGCCCAGAACGCCTCCCGGCCGACCCCGCCGGGGCCGGCCACGCCGATGCCGGTGACGGCGACCCGCTGGCCCTGCATGCCGGGGGCGACCAGCATCAGCCCAGCTTCGACATGAGCAGGTCGAAGGCCTGCTCGACCCTGGTGACGCCTTCGAGCTCGCTCTCGTCGATCTCCACCTCGAAGTCCTCCTCGAGCTTCATCACGAACTCGACGAGGTCGAGGCTGTCGGCGTCGAGGTCGTCGGCGAACGAGGCCGAGAGGACCACCTGGTCCTCCTTGACGTGCAGCACCTCGACGGCGCCTTCCTTGAACTTCGTAAATGCCTCTTCGCGGTCCATGCGGTCTCCTTTGCGGACGTGTGCGGCAAAGCCTACGGGGTGGGCTGCGTGGCCCAGCGAACGACGGCGCTGGCCCACGTCATCCCGGCGCCGAACCCGCTGGCCAGCACGGTGCAGCCGTCGCGGAGCCTCCCGTCGCGACGGGCCTCGGCGAGCGCCAGCGGGATCGAGGCGGCGCTGGTGTTGCCGGTGCGGTCGAGGACGACCGCGCTGCGGCCTTCGGGGATGCCCAGACGGCTGGCGGCGGCGTCGATGATCCGGAGGTTGGCCTGGTGGGGGGCGAAGACGTCGACGTCCTCGCCGGTGAGCTTGGCCCGCTCGAGAGCGGCGGCGCACGATTCGACGACCACCCGCACGGCCTTCTTGAAGACGGCCTGGCCGTCCATCCGGACGGTGCCGCCCAGATCGCAGGCCAGGATGTGGCCCTGGGTCCCGTCGGTGCCGGCGTCCCAGGCCAGCACCCCGGCCGACTCGTCGGCGGTGGCCTCGAGCACGAGGGCGCCGGCGCCGTCGCCGAACAGCACGGCCGTGTTGCGGTCCTGCTGGTCGACGACCGACCACATCGAGTCGGCCCCGATGAGCAGCACCCGGTCGAGGCCGCCCCTCACGAGCTGATCGGCGATGACCAGGCCGTAGGTGAACCCGGCACAGGCCGCGTTGAGGTCGAAGGACCCGCACCGCAGGCCGAGGGCGCCGGCCACGGCGGCGCTGGTGGCGGGCATCAGGGCGTCGGGGGTCTCGGTGGCGAGCACGAGCAGGTCGATGGTGGACGGGTCGATCCCGGCGTCGTCGATGGCCGCCCGGGCCGCCTCGATGGCCATCTCGCCGGTGCTGCCACCGACCCGGCGCTCGCGGATCCCGGTCCGCTCGGTGATCCAGACGTCGGTCGTGTCGAGCGTGCGCTCGAGGTCGGCGTTGGTGACGACGGTGGGGGGGAGCGCCGTCCCGAGCCCGGTGACGGCCATGCCCCTCGTGGAGGTCATCCGGCGAGGAGCCAGGCGATCGGCTGTCCCTCGACCAGCCGCTCGCCACCGAGGGCGAGCATCCCCTGCAGCGCCCCGGCGAAGGGGCTGCGCACGTCGGTCCCGTTGACGGTGCCGAGGAGGCCGCCCACCTGGAGGGGCTGCCCCTCGGTGGGGGCGCCGGGATCGGGCTGGAACACCCCGGCGGCCGGAGCCACGACCAGGCGCTCGCGGACGAAGAGGTGCTCGCCGTCGTTCAGGTGCGGGTGGGCGGAGATGTGAGCGGTGGGCGCCATGGCCTCGAGCAGCTTGTCGACGTCCTCAGGGGTGCCGACGGGCAGGGTGGTGACCCCGGCGAGGGCGCGCTTGGCCATCCCTGTGAGTACCCCGCCGGGCCCGACCTCCACCACGTGGGTGGCGCCGAGGGCGCCGATCTCGGAGAGCGTCTGCCGCCACAGCACCGGGCTTCCGAGCTGGGCGCTGAGCAGCGCAGGCCAGTCCTCGGCCTGCCGGTGGGCGGTGGCGTCGACGTTGGCGACGACCGGCACCTCGCAGTCGGTGAAGCGGCAGTTGGCGATGGCCTTGCGCAGGCGGGTGCGGGCGGGGGCCATGAGGGGGGTGTGGAAGGCGCCGCCCACCGGGAACCCCATGACCTTCTTGGCCCCGAGCTCGCGGGCGATCTCGCCCGCTCGGGCCACCCCGTCGGGGTCGCCGGCGATGACCACCTGGCCGGGGGCGTTGTCGTTCGCCACCCACACCTCGGCGTCCGCCCGTCGACAGGCCACCCAGCACTGCTCGACGTCGAGGCCCAGGATCGCCGCCATCGTTCCGGGGCGGTCCTCGGCGGCCAGCTGCATGGCCTCGCCACGCTCGGCGACCAGCCGGACGCCGTCGTCGAAGGCGAGGGCGCCGACGGCCACCAGGGCCGAGTACTCGCCGAGGCTGTGCCCAGCGGCGGCCACCGGGGCCAGCCCGGTGCGCTCGATGGCGTCGAGCACGACCATCGAGAGGGTGAAGCAGGCCAGCTGGGCGTTCCGGGTCTGGGTCAGCTCCTCCTGGTCAGCCTCGAGGAGGAGGCGGGCGACATCCCGGTCGACCGCCTCGGTGGCGTCGGTGACCAGCTCCCAGCTGGGGTGGTCGATCCACGGCGCGCCCATGCCGGGTCGCTGGCTCCCCTGGCCGGGGAAGGTGAAGACGAGCATCGTGAGGGGTCCTCCGTCGGTGGCGGCGGGCCTGGCTTTCAAGGTCTGACCGCCCTACCCTGCCCCCGGTTACGTGAACAGGTGGTGACGGCCGCCGGGCGCTTCTGTGAACTCAGCCGGTGAGGCCGAAGCGCCGGGCGTTCTCGGCCAGCTTCCGCTGCCGGAGGGCCGTCGTCGCCCCGACGAGCAGCGCGGCGACGGCGAGCCGCTGGGCCCAGCGCCGGCGGGAGGAAGCACGCACCTCCCGACCCTACCGCCGGGTACGCTGCGACGACGGTCGCCCGGGTGGTGGAATCGGCAGACACGAAGGACTCAAAATCCTTTGCCCTTGCGGGCAAAGG
>JBKJUI010000065.1:0-5673 GCA_046590775.1 Acidimicrobiales bacterium | reverse complement strand
CCTCCAGAGCCGGCGGGCTCAGCCCTGCCTCCAGAGCCGGCGGGCTCAGCCCTGCCTCCAGAGCCGGCGGACTCAGCCCTGCCTCCAGCGCCGGCGGGCTCAGCCATCGCCGCCGACGTCGATCCCGAGGCGCCGGGCCAGCTCGGCCAGGACCTGCCTGGCGTCCGAGACGATGGCCAAGTCGGCCAGAGCCATCATCGGGGCGCTCTGGTCGGTGTTCACCGCGATGATGTGGTCGGGGTGGCCGAGCCCGGTGACGTGCTGGACGGCGCCCGAGATGGCCAGGGCGACGTACAGCCGCGGGTCGACGGCCACGCCGGTGGTCCCGATGTACCGGTCGTGCGGTGCCCACCCGAGGTCGGACGCGACGCGGCTGGCCCCGAGCGACGCCCCGAGGGCAGAGGCCACCCGGGCGAGCAGGAGGAAGGGTTCCGGGCCGCCCAGGCCGGCGCCGCCGGCGATGATCCGCGAGGCCTCGGCCAGGTCGACGGTGTCCGGGTCCGGAGGCAGGACCGCCTCCACCTCAGGATCGCCGGCGGGTGCCACGGCGAGGTCGAGCACCTCGACCTGCGGCCGGCCGGACCCCGGATCCACGCCGCGACAGCCGGGCAGGAGGGTGGCCACCACCGGCTCGCCGATCTCGTGCTCCTCGACCACCAGCCCACCTTGGCGCACCAGCACCGCCCGGTCGGTCGTCACCTGCATCGCCCCGGCCAGCAGCGGCCGGCCCAGCACGGCGGCGATCCTCGGCGCCAGGTCACGCCCGTCCGGCGACGCCGGCAGGAGGACGATGTCCTCGTCAGCCAGCACCGGCCCCAGCGCCGCCGCCCAGGCCGCCGGCGCGAACGCCCCCACCTCGGCCATCCGGACGAGTCCCGGCCCACCCGCGAGCGAGTCGACGGCGGCACCGACCCCCTCGCCGATCAGCACGGCCGACCCGCCCGCCTCGGCCATTGCCTCCTCCCCCCCGCTCGGCAGCACCCCGTCCCGCACGACCACGACGGCGATCACCGGACCCCTCCGATCGAACCCAATCGCGTCGACGGCTGCCCAGGCAGAAGCGCTCCACGACTGCCCGAGCAGAAGCAGCGACACCTCCTGCCCGGGCAGAAGTGTGCGACAGCGCGCGCAGAAGACCGCGCCCAGAGGACGACAGCTGGCGCGCCAGAAGACCATGGGCGACTGGCGCGCCAGAAAACCGCGCCCGGACCAGGAGAGCTGGCGCGCCAGAACACCCCGGGCAACTGGCGCGCCAGAAGGCCACGGGGAACTGACGCGCCAGATGACCGCGCCCCGACCAGGAAAGCTGGCGCGCCAGTCCGCCAGGGGGAGCTGGCGCGCCAGGTTTCAGGGTTCACAGGAGCTCGCCGATCCGGTGGCCTTCGAGAACGGCGGCGTGGGCCCTCCGGGGGGCGATGCAGTCGCCGGCGCGGTGGACCTCGACGCCACCCCGGGTCGCGAGGTCCAGGTAGAGCTGCTCGAGCGGTTGCGGGGGGACGGCCAGCACGATCCAGTCGCAGGGCTCCTCGACGGTGGTGCCGGTCGGGTGGTGGAGGAGCTGCAGGGTGCCGGCGCCCACGCCCATCGGCACGAGGTCGGTCTTCTGGACGATGCCCTTGGCCACCGCCTTCATCTCCCAGTGCTCCAGGTCGAGGGTGATCCCGAGGTCCTGGCCGACGATCATCCCCGGCGTCACGACGGTGACCCGGCAGCCGCGATCGGCCAGCAGCTCGGCCACCGAGGTCGCCTGGTGGAACCCGAGCTCGTCGACGACCACGACGCGACCGACCGGGTCGGCCCGGCCCTCGAGGACGTCGCGCACGTCGACGACGCGGTCCGCCGCCGCCGGGGCCCACGAGGGGCGGGCCGGGGTGGAGCCCGTCGCCACCACGATGGCGTCCGGTTCCTCGCTCAGAACGAGGTCGACGTCGGCGGGGACGCCCGTGCGGATCTCGACCCCCGCTTGTCGACAGTCGTGCAGCAGGTTCCGCACGAGATCGCCGAACTCGGCCCGGCTGGGCACGGTGGCGGCGAGCCGGGCCTGTCCCCCGGTCTGCGTCTCCTTCTCGAGCAGCACCACGGCGTGCCCTCGCCACGCCGCGGTGGCGGCGGCCTGCATCCCGGCCGGGCCGCCCCCGACGACGACCACCTTCCTCGGCCGACGTGCGGACCCCGCCGCCGGTTGCGCCTCCCGGCCCGTCCGGGGGCTCTCGATGCACCCGAGCCAGCGGTTGAGGCCCATGCGCCCGACGCACTCCTGGTTGCAGGACAGGCACAGCCGCACATCCTCGACCATGCCGGCCCGCGCCTTTGCCGCGAAGTCGGGGTCGGCGATCTGGCCGCGCACCACGCCGACGAGGTCGCAGTGGCCCTCGACCAGCGCCCGGTCGGCCTGGCGCGGGTCCTTGAAGCGACCGACACCGACGACCGGGAGGTCGACCGCCTTGCGCAGAGCGGACGGGATGAACAGGGCGTAGCCGGGCGGCACCTGCATCGACGCCTCGATCATGAACAGGCTGGCCGTGGCCACTCCGATCGAGGTGTTGATGTAGTCGGTCAGGCCCTGGCCCTCGACGAGCCTGGCCACCGCCACGGCGTCGTCGATGGTGCTGCCGCCCTCGATGAGCTCGTCGCCGCACAGGCGCACCCCGAGGGCGAGGTCGGGGCCGATGGCCCGGCGCACGGCGGCTGTGAGCTCGAGCAGCAGCCGGGCCCGGTTCTCGAGGCTGCCGCCGTACTCGTCGGTGCGCACGTTCACCGCCGGGGAGAGAAAGCCCCGCACGATCGACGAGTGCGAGCACTGCAGCTCGATGCCGTCGAAGCCGCCGGCTCGGCAGTGCTCGGCCACCGTGGCGTAGCCGGCGACGATCTCGGCGATCTCCCGCCGGTCGACCTCCTTCGGCACCTCCCGGAACAGCGGGTCGGCGACGGGCGACGCCGCCCACACCGGGAGCCGGCTGTACATCGACGAACCCTGCCCGCCGTTGTGGTTGATCTGGGCGAAGATCGGCGTGCGTTGGCGGTGCACAGCGTCGGTGATGCGCCGGTAGCCCGGGATCACGCTGGGCGAGAAGCCGTGGATCAGCTTCTCGTAGGGCCAGTCCGTCGGGTGGGTGGAGTGCTCCTCGGTGATGATCAGTCCGGCCCCTCCCCGGGCCCGCGCCTCGTAGTAGGCGGCGTGCTGCTCGGTGGGGAGGCCGTCCTCGGCGTAGTTCGTGAGGTGGGCCGAGAACACGATCCGGTTCGGCACCACCACCGGCCCCAGCCGCAGCGGCGTGAACAGGTGGCGGTACCGGGTCGAGGCGGTCATCGGCGGCCACCGGGAGCGCCTCGGACCAGCGACCCGGGCCCCCAGTCGCACCCCCAGGCGAGCGATCCCGGCGACCGGCGGCGCGGCCCCCCGGTCGGACCCGTCAGCGACCAGCGACAGACTGTGCTGCGGTGCCGAAGACCCGACCGAGGTAGCAATCTGCCTTTGCTCGCGAGCGTGGTCGGGAGGGCCTGTCCGACCGCCGGATCCGAGGCCGATGGGGCCAGACGGTCGAGGGCCGGAAGGGAGCCCATCAGCGGTCGCCCCCGGCTGAAGCCATCGGTCGGTGGAGGGTCGTGCCGAGGGCGAGGGCCTGACGGCGGCCCTCGAGGACGGCTTCGGAGACCGTGCGGGGAGCCACCGCGTCGCCGGCTCGGCGGAGGACCGCACCGGTGGACCGCCACAGCCGGTCATCCGGAAGGCGGTAGCCGGCGTCGACCACGGCGGCGGCCTGGAGGACGCGTCCCTCGCCGGTGAAGCGGTGCTCGACGTGGGCCGAGCCGGCCGTCACGGCGCGCAGCAGCGAGCGCTTCTCGAGGACCACCCCGGCCAGCTGCAGCCTGACGTTGGCGGGCGCCAGGTCGCCGCTGCGGGACAGCTCGTTGCCGGCGATCAGGTCGGGGGTGACCAGCGCGACCTCCCGGCCCTCGGCGCGCAGCCGTTCGGCCACCGAGATGCCGACGGGGCCGCCGACCGGGTCCCACACCAGCACCCTTCCCTCTGGCAGCGGCGGCCCGGCGAGCACCTCGGCGGCGGTCACGACGACGGCACCGTCCTCGGTCCGGTAGGTCCGTCGCCCCGGGCGGGAGCCGGTGCACAGCACGACCTCGCCGGCGAAGGCCTCGACCTCGTCGGCTTGGATGTCCCGACCGACGTGCACATCGACATCGAGCCGGCGAACCTCGGCCTCGAGCCAGTCGGCGAAGAGAGCCAGCCGGCCTCGCCCAGCGCCCAGCGCCGCCGTGCGCAGGAGGCCCCCGAGGCGCTCGTCCCGCTCGACCAACGTGACGCGGTGACCGAGCCGGGCCGCTACCCGGGCCGTCTCGAGGCCGGCCACGCCGCCACCCACGACCAGGACGTCGACCGGGCCTGCGGCCACGGCGGCCGCCGGCGCAACGTGCCGCCGCTCCGAGCTCGCATCGGAGACCGACGGACGGACCGAGCCGCCAGCAGGCGGCCGAGCCGACCCGTCGAGACCTCCCGCTCCGGCGGCAGGCGGCTGGGTTGACTCGTCGAGACCTTGCGGCCTCGCCACGGGTGCTGGCGGCGGGTCCTGGTCCTCGTGGCCGGAGGACGGCTCCACCACGCAGGTCACGATCGGGTTGCGGACGTCGCGTGCCATGCAGGTCTGGTTGCAGAGGATGCAAGGCCGCACCAGCTCTCCTGCGCCATCGCCGGCCTTGTTCACCAGGTCGGGGTCGGCTATCTGGGCCCGGGTCATCTCGACGGCGTCGCAGGTGCGGTCCGCCACCGCGGCCTCGGCCATGGCCACCTCGACGATCGAGCCCTGGCCGACGACCGCCGTCGAGGCCGGCACCGCCGCCCGCATCGCCCGGGCCAGGCCGAGGTTGAAGCCGGGCTCGACGTGACCGTCGGGGCGGGTGGCGCTGACGGTGAAGATCGATCCCCGCACCACCGTGACGTAGTCGACGAGCGCACCGAGCTCTGCGGCGAGCACGACCGCTGCCTCCGGGGTGATGCCGGCCCACGGTGCCAGCTCATCGCAGCTGAGCCGCAGGCCCACGACGGCGTCCGACCCCGCTCCCCGCCGGGTGGCTTCGAGCACCTGGCGGGCAAACAGGCTCCGATCACGCCCCCACTCGTCATCCCGGTGGTTCGTGAGTCCCGAGAGGAACTGGCGCACCAGGCTGTGCTGGCCGGCGTTGACCTCGACGCCGTCGCAGCCGGCCGCCACCGAAGCGCTCGCAGCGGCGCCGAACCCGGCCACCACCTCGGCGATGTCACGAGCCTCCATCCACTTCGGCACCTCGCGCGTGGTGACCTCCGGCACCCGGGAGGGCGCCCAGAGCGGGGCCTGGGAGTAGGCGCTGGAGCCCTGCCCGCCGCTGTGGCCGATGGCGGCGATGACCAGGGCACCTTCGGCGTGGCAGGCCTCGGCCACGGCCGCCCACCCCGGGCCGGCGTCGGCGGCCAGCGGGCAGCGCTCGTAAGGCCAGTCACTTGGATGGACCGACGCCTCCTCGACCACGACCACGCCGGCGCCCCCGGCGGCCCGCCGCCGGTAGTAGGCCACGTGCCGGTCGGAGACGGCCCGCCGCCGGGCCAGGTTCGTCTCGTGCGGCCCGAACACCACCCGGTTCCGGGCGACCTTCGGGCCGAGGGGCCGCTCTGCTCGACCCGCT
>JBKJUI010000053.1:0-22319 GCA_046590775.1 Acidimicrobiales bacterium | reverse complement strand
CGGCCCGCTCGACCTGGAGCAGGTGCCCGACGCCGAGGTTGGTGGCCAGGCGCTGCAGCGGGCGCACCGCGGCCCGTGACGCCCCGGTGACCAGCACGAGCGGGACGTCGAGGTCGGTGATGCGGGCCAGGGCCCGCACCGCCACGTCGACCCCCTGCCAGCGCTGGAGGGCGCCGGCATAGACCAGGTAGCGCCCGGGGGGCGCCGCCACCGGCCGGCTGGGCGTGGCCTTCGGGACGTCGGCCCCGTTCGGGATCACCGTGATCCGCCCGCCGGGCACGCCCCGGGCCTCCAGGCAGGCGGCCGTGACCCGTGACGGGGTGACCACCCAGTCGACGCCGGCCAGGCAGCGCCTCTCGAGCTCGGCGATGCGGGCCAGCGCGCTCGGCGGGGCGTCGGGATGGGTCTCGGCCAGCTCGATGCTGGGCAGCCCGTTGACCTCGTAGACCACCGGCCAGGACCGCTCCTCGTCGAGCAGGGCCAGGACCGACCACGGGTCACGCCCCTGCGCCGTGCCCCACCGCCGGCTGGCCACCAGCGCGGCCAGGTGAGCGCCGAAGCCCACCGCCCGGTCGAGGAGGTGGTCGTCGAGACCGGCGTAGCGGAACACTTCGACCGCGCCCTCCCGTTGGTAGGCGGGGAGCCCGGAACCTCCGAGGCAGTGGAGCGTGCCTCCGCCCGCCGCCGAGAAGAGCGCCCGGCTGAACCGCCCGATGTGGGTGGCGGCACCCTTCGGCGCCGGAAACCGGTCGAAGGCCGCGTACAGCGCCGGCCCTCCGACCCCACCCGTCGTCAGGTCTGCCCACCTCTGGTCCCCGGAGGGGCCGGAACCGGGCAGACCCGGTTGGGTTGGGCGCGGCGCGGCGCCGGCCTGCTCCACTACGGGTCGGCGGGTTCCGGGGTGCGGCGGGAGGATCGGCGGGGCCAGGAGGTGACGCGGTCGGCCGTCCGGGCTCCGATCACACCGCCGAGCAGCCAGCCGATCAGGAGGGCCAGGGCGCCGCCGGCGGCGTCGAGCCAGTAGTGGTTGGCCGTGGCCACGATGGCGACCAGGGTCAGCAACGGGTGGGTGACGGCCAGGGCCCGGCTGAGCGGTCGGCGCAGCCGCGGCCACAGGGCCAGGCAGCACCACAGGCTCCAGGCGAAGTGGAGGCTGGGCATGGCCGCGTACTGGTTGGACAGCTTGGCGATGGCCCCGTCCTCGAAGTTCCACAGCCCGCCGACGGTGTGGAGGGTGTCCTCGTAGGAGCCCACCTGGAACACCGAGGTGATGAGGCGTGGAGGCATCACCGGGAAGGCCAGGAAGCCGATGAGGGCGAGGAGCGTGGTGGACGCCAGGGCCCAGCGCCAGCGGGGATAGCGGTCGGGGTGGCGGATGAAGAGCCAGATCAGGATCCCGGCGGTCACCACGAAGTGGGCGGTGCCGTAGTACACGTTCAGGGCCTTCACCAGCGGACGGGTGCCCAAGAACAGCCGCTGGATCGACTCCTCGTGGTAGAGCCCGACGAGCCGCTCGAGGTGGATGACGGCCCGGGCGTTGCGGAAGGCGTGGGCCGGCGAGGTCGAGCCCGAGCCCTGGGTGTTCCGGGCCAGCGAGTACAGCTCGTAGAAGATGGCGATGGTCAGGATCTCGCGCCACCAGCGCAGGCGCGGGCGGGCCACGGCGGTCCGGGCGAGGGCATCGGCCCTCTCCTCCTCCTCGCGGGCCCGGAGCGCCAGCTTCCTCCTCCTCTCGAGCAGACGCGTAGGTTAGGTGCCGGTGCCCTGCATGCGAGCGCGTGTTCGGGTCGTTGCGGTGGCGCTCCTCGCCGTCGCCTCGGCGTGCGGGCGCACCAGCCCGGGAGGCACGCCCACGGCCGTGGTGGCGGCCGCCCCCGACGCAACCCTCGCCGCCGGGGCGGCGGAGGTCACCATCGACCGCCTGAACCTGCGGGCCAACGGCGTGGTCGACCTGGCCAGGGGAGCGGCCCGGCTCACCGTCACCGACGCCGCCGCACCGGGGGCCGCCCCGGTCGAGGTTCTGGCCGTCGGCGAGCGGGCGTGGACCCGGCCGGTCGGCTCCGGCCCCTGGACGCCGGCCGACCCCGAGGCCCCCGACTACCTCAGCCTGCCCGGAGGCCTGCGCTCCGGCGACCCCCGGGCGGCGGTCGACCTGGTGCGCGGCTCCAGCCGGGTCACGGTCTTCGGGGGCCTCCAGGTCCAGGAGCACTCGACCGTGCGCTACGACGTCTTCAGCGACCCGCTGGCTGCCGCCAGGCTGGCGTCGCCGGCGACGGCCCCCCGCCTGAACGCCCTGGCCGCCCGGGTCAACCACCCGATCCGCATCGACGTGTACGTCGACCTCGAGCGCCGCATCCGCCGCCTCGAGGTCCCCGAGGACCCGCTGAGCGCCACCCCGGTCACCCGCCCGGACACCAACCGGGTGAGCGCCACGATCGACTTCGTCCGCTTTGGTGTCGACCCCGGAGACCTCTCCGCCCCGACCTGACCAGACCTCCGCGCCCTGCGAGCGACGATGCCGCGGCGGGAACTACGGGTTGGAGCCTTTGGCGGCGCCGGCGCGGATGGCGGCCAGATCTCGCTCGTCCTGGGCGTCGTAGCGGTCGCTGGCCGAGCCGAAGAGGGCGCCGAGCACGGACGGGTCGACGGCGAAGTACATGACGCTCGCCGGGTTCTTCGAGTGGCCCCCGCCGGCGGGGTCGTTCTGGGTGTCGGCCCGGCCGCGCCCGAGGTAGAGGTCGACCAGCCCGAGGAGGTGGCCGACCTCGTGGACTACGACCGTCGTGACGACCTTCTGGCCGGCCGAGGCGTACCGGTCGGGGAAGGCGGCGATGAGATCGCCTCGGAACGACTCGGCCAGGATGCTGGGGCTGCGGACGTTCTGACCTCGCACGAACAGCATGCGGAGGACGAACTTGCCGCTGCCCTGGGGGACCTTGGCCGACCGGTCGGCGACGGCAGCCAGCTCGCGCTCGGTCCAGCGCCGGGAGGACGAGCCCCCGGGCAGGGCGGTGCGCACCTCCGAGACAGACTTGCCGGAGAACCTCCGGAGGTCGGCCAGCACGCGATTGAGGGCGAGCCGATTGGCCGGAGCCCCGGGCTCCTCCAGCACCTCGACCACCAGCGCCTTGGCCGGCGCCGCCTGCAGGATCACACCAGCGGCACCGCCGGGCGGGCCGAGGGCGGCCCGGGTGATCGCCTCGTTGCCGGCGTCGACGGCGGGGGCGGGGGCACGCGTGGTGGCGGAGCGGGAGGGCGTGGCCTTGGTGCCCCGGCCCGCCGACGCCGCCGGGGCCGGGGCGGCGATCACCGGCGGCTGGCTCGACGACGATCCGGCCGCGCCGCCAGGGGAGGCAGTGGGAAGGCTGCTCGCCGGCCTGGTGGCGGGGACGGGGGAGTCGCTCCCGCCGGCCTCGTCGGGGAACTTCGTGGCGCCGCCGCAGCCGGCGGTCAGCACCGCCAGCACGATCAGCAGCAGTCGGATCGGAAGCGACCGCTCTGGCCAGGGGCGGGAGCTGGCCGCTCGTGAGGCGGGCACGGCCAGGGAGCGTAGGTGGTGCTGCCGGCCTCCAGCCCGCGGCCGCAGTTCGCCGAAGCTCGCGATCTGCGGCACGGTGTTGGCTGACGAGCGGCCGGACCCGGCCTCATCTCTGGAGGACAGCGTGATCGAAGAGCAGGTGCTGCAGCGGGTGCTGGGCGCGGCGCTGCAGGGCGGCGGTGCGTTCGCCGAGGTGTTCGCTGAGGACAGGCGCAGCTCGTCGGCCCGGCTCGACGACGGCAAGGTCGAGGAGCTCACCTCGGGGCGGGAGCGGGGCGCCGGCGTGCGCGTCGTGGCCGGGCTCACCACCGGGTACGCCCACACCGCCGACCTGTCCGAGTCGGGCCTCCTGGCCGCCGCCCAGGTGGCGTCGGCCGCGGCCCGCAGCGGCGGGCCCGGCGTGCGGGTCGTCGACCTCGACCGCCGCACCCCGGAGGGGGCGCAGGTCGTCGAGGTGCGGCCCGAGGAGGTGGCCAAGGCCCGCAAGGTCGAGCTGCTCCTCTCGGCCGACGAGGCCGCCCGCCGTGGCCGCCCGGCCATCGCCCAGGTGTCGACCTCCACGGCCGATGCCAGGCGGCGCACGCTCGTCGCCAACAGCGACGGGCTCCTGGTCGAGGACGACGTCACCCGCACGAGGTTCGGCATCCAGTGCGTGGCCCAGGGCGACAGCGGGCTGCAGACCGGGAGCCGCTCGGTCGGCGCCTCGGTGGGCTTCGAGCTGTTCGACCGGTGGAACGTCGAGCAGCTGGCCGGCGAGGCGGCCGAGTCGGCGATCCTGAAGCTTGCCGCCCGGCCGGCACCGTCCGGGGTGCTGCCGGTCGTGCTGGCGGCGGGCGGCGGCGGCGTCCTGTTCCACGAGGCCTGCGGCCACGGCCTCGAGGCTGACCTGGTCGAGAAGGACACGTCGGTCTTCCGGGGCCGGGTGGGGAAGCGGGTGGCCTCGCCGCTGGTCACGCTCATCGACGACGCCACGGTGGCCGGCGAGTGGGGCACCTTCGCCGTCGACGACGAGGGCGCCCCGGCCCAGCGCACCGTGCTGATCGAGGACGGGATCCTTCAGGACTACATGTGGGACCTGGTGCGGGCCCGGCGGGCCGGGCGGGCCTCCACCGGGAACGGCCGCCGCGAGACGTACCAGCACCTGCCGATGGTGCGGATGACCAACACGTTCCTCTCCCCGAACCCGGGCACCACGCTCGAGGACCTGATCGGCGAAGTCGACCACGGCGTGTTCTGCCAGACGCTCGGCGGGGGGCAGGTGAACACGGCCACCGGCGACTTCGTGTTCGGGATGACCGAGGCCTACCTCATCGAGGGAGGTCAGATCACGGCGCCCCTGCGGGCGGCCAACCTCATCGGCAACGGCCCGCAGGCGCTGCTCGACATCGAGGGCCTGGCCGACGACTTCGACATGGGCTGGCCGGGCACGTGCGGCAAGGACGGCCAGGGCGTCCCGGTCGGCATGGGGATCCCCTCGCTGCGGGTCGGCGGCCTGACGATCGGCGGCACGGCCCGATGAGCAGGCCGGAGCAGGCGCTGCTCCCGCTGGCCGTCGAGGTGGCGGGTTTGGCGGCTCCGGGCGAGCAGGTCGAGGCCTACGTCGTGCGCGGCACCGAGCTGTCGATCCGGGTCAGCGATGGCGATGTCGAGCAGCTGTCGTCGGCCACCTCCGAGGGCGTGGGCATCCGGGTGGTCCGCGACGGCCGGGTGGGCTTCGCCTGGGCCGGCTCCTCCGACCGCGACATCGTGGCCGAGACGCTGGCCGACGCCCGCGACAACGCCTCGTTCGCCACGCCCGACGAGCACGCCGGCCTGGCCCATCCGGACGGGGTGGTCGCGGTCGACCTCGACCCGTGGTCCGACGACGTGGCCAGCACGCCCACCGCCGACAAGGTGGCGCTGGCGGCCGAGGTCGAGCGCCGGGTGCTGGCCGACCCCCGCATCCGTGGCCTGCGCTTCGCCGAGTACGAGGACGGCAGGACCGAGGTGGCGGTGGCCACGTCCTCCGGCATCGCCGCCGCTCGCCGCCGCACCGTGGCCCACCTCTCGTGCTTCGCCATGGCGGGCGACGGCGACGGCACCACCACGGGCGCCGGCTCGTCGTTCGGGCGGTCCGTGGCCGACCTCGACGTCGACCGGGTCGTGGCCGAGGCCATCGAGCGCGCCAGCCGGATGCAGGGCGCAGCCAAGCCGGCGTCGGCCACCGTGACCGTCGTCCTCGACCCGGAGGTGGCGTCGTCGGTCCTGGCGCTGGTGGCCTCGCTGTGCAACGGCGAGGCCGTGCTGAAGGGCCGCTCGCTGTTCGCCGGACGCCTCGGCGAGGAGGTGGCCAGCCCGATGCTCACGCTCGTAGACGACCCCACCGACGGAGCGGCGTCGGGCGCCGCCGCCTACGACGCCGAGGGCCTGGCCAGCCGGCGCACGCCGCTGATCGAGGGCGGGGTGCTTCGGTCGTACCTGTACGACACCCGGTGGGGCCGGGCCGCCGGCGTCCCGTCGACCGCCTCGGCCACGCGCTCGTTCAAGGGCTCGCCCGGCGTGGCCGCCCGAGCCGTGGCCCCGGCGCCGGGCCTGAGGTCGCACGAAGAGGTGCTGGCCGCGGTGGGCGAGGGCCTGTACGTGCAGTCGGTCAGCGGCCTCCACTCCGGGGTCGACCGGGTCAGCGGCGACTTCTCGGTGGGCTGCGAAGGCCTGATGATCCGAGGCGGCGCCCTCGCCGAGCCGGTGAAGGAGTGCACGATCGCCTCCACCCTGCTCCGGATGCTCCAGGGCATCGTGCACGTCGGCGCCGACCTCGAGTGGGGACCGGGCACCTGCGCCCGCCTCACCCTGGCCATCGACGGCCTCAGCCTCGGCGGAGAATAGGCGACAACGGGCGTCTCACGACGAACCGCCAGCGGGCGGCGGCGACCCTGGTTCTGCGCCATCCTGGGAAGGTGCTTGATGAGCCATCCGAGGTGGTGGACGCGCTTGCAGGAACGATCCTGGCAGGACGACAGGTTGCCGTCGAGGGCTTCGGCCTGGGCCGTAGACCGGCTCTCGTCGTTCCCTGTGCACCGGATGAGCTCCTTGCGGCCTGGAGCGCCGCACGAGCTGTCCTCGACAGGACCGGCAGATGGCCGGTCGTCGTCACCGACTGGCTCGGTGGCGGGACGTTCGAGGCGGCGCTCAACGGCGCGGCCGGCGCCGCGTCGCCGGAGGCGATCTGTGCCCGGGCGGAGGCGGTTGACCCCGACGCGGCTCTGGCCGAGGTGGAGGCGCTCGCCGATGCTGAGCGCTGGGAGGAATGGGACGACGAGATCCGCTTCGAGCTCGAGGCTACGGCGGCGACCCATGGGTCCTCTCCCGGACTTGCCGACGTCAGGGTGGCGCTCGGTGACGATCCCGGTCGCCGCACGCTCGAGCGGTGGCTGTTCGCCTGGGAGCTGGCCGCCGAGTCAGGAAGGACCACCCCAGAGCCTCCGGTAGGCGGACATCTCGACTGGTACGTCCCGAGCGACGAGTGCGCCGTCGTGCTGCTGCCGACCGTCGACGGATGGCAGGCCCCGGCGTGGGTGCCCTTCTTCGGCGCCGAGGGCGAGGGCGGCACGGAACGGCTCATCGCCGTAATGCGCACGTGGCACGACCGCTTCGGAGCCGAGATCGTCGCCCACTGGGGCACGATGCTCCAGTTCGTCGTCGGGCGACCGCCGGCCACGGCCGCAGAGGCCTTCCCGGTGGCCATGGCCCACGACCTGCTCGCCACCGCGACGCTGCCGCTGCCCGGCGTCTCCGTCCGTGCGCACGCTCGCGCCCTCGTCGGCCGGCCGACCTGGTTCCTGCACGACCGGCCCTAGCCGTAGGGCTCGTCACCCTGCCACCCGCGCTGACCAGATGGAGGCTTGGGACCAGCCTTCGGCCTCAGGGGGCATGGCGTCATCCCACGGGTTGCAACGTCAGGGCGTGCATCCGCGCTCCGTCTCAGCGCCAGCCGGCGGCCGGTCACGTTGCCCTGCCGGTACCTCGGGGCCGACGACCGGGCCGGACCCGGCTTGACCGGCCAGCCCGCCGTCAGCTCGTACTACGAGTCGTTGAGCTCAGAGGTTTGGAAGGCGGGCGGTTCAGCCGACGCAGGGCTGGTTGAGGGTCCGGAAGCGGTTGTGGGCCCAACGGTTGCTGTCGCAGGACGGGTTGGCGTCGCTGCCGTCCCAGCGGCCGTTCCCAGCGCCCCGGTTGTGCTCCAGCGTGTTGCGGCTGCCGGCCGAGCCCTCGATGAGGACCAGATCGCCGTTGGCGTCCCGGAGCGGGTTCTGGTTCTCGTCGTAGCGGACGGCGAGGCCGATGGCGATGCCGTCCCGGCGGTTTCCGTCGGTCCTGTTGTGCGACACCGTGTTCTCGTCGGACCGGGGTCCGATGTAGATGCCCATGCTGCCGTTGCCCGACGCGGTGTTGTTGACGACGGTGTTCCCGTTGGTGCCGCACAGGTCGGCCGAGTCGACGATCGGGTTGTCGGGGTCGCCGCCCTGCATGCGGAAGCAGCCGTAGCTCTCGCCCCCGGTCGTCCAGGTGGCGTCGGTGAGCTCCTGGCCGTTCCCGCCGCCCAGGGTGATCCCGTTGCGCATGTTCCCGTTCGCCGTGTTGCCCTCGACGATGTTCTTGCCGGGCATGTGCACGGGGCGAGGGCCCTTGGCCAGGATCTGGATCCCGTCGCCGATGGGGGCGTCGGCCAGGGGCTCGCCGAACCCGTTCCGGTTGACGGTGTTGCCGCGGATGATGTTGTACTCGTTGGCCACCGTCCCCGGGCACCCGGTGAAGATGTCGTAGCCGGTCGAGCAGGCCGGGAAGACGTTGATGCCGTGCAGGCCCGAGCCCTCGACCACGTTGTTCCGGATCTGGTTGTGCGTGGCCCCGGGCCCCTCGATGGCGATGCCGACGTCCCGCTTCCAGTCGGGTCCTCCCTGGGCGTTCAGCTCGGGGAGGTCGTTGTCGAGCACGACGTTGTTCTCGATGTCGTTGAAGCGCGACCCGACCGTGCCATCGCCGAGCAGCGTGATCCCCGAGGCCGGGCCGTTGTGCACGACGCGGTTGTTGTCGATCCGGTTGCTGTCCGAGGCGTAGACGGCGATGCCGTCCCCGGCGGCGGAGCGCCCGATGTTGTCGTGGACGTTCATCCGGGTGACGCGGTTCTGCGAGCCGCCGTCGAGGAGGAGGCCGGTGGAGAAGTGCGAGACCTCCCCGTTCTTGACGGTCGACCCCTGCACCTGGCGGAACGTGATCCCCTCCTCGTCGGGGGGCGTGCGAGGGTGCGGGGCGTAGGTGCCGAGGACCTGGTGGCCACCCAGGTCGAGCGTGATCCCGCTGGCGCCGATGACCAAGCCGTCCTCGTCACACGGCCCGACATCGTTGGCCAACGTGACGCTGCGGGTCACCACCGTCCCGCACGTCATGACCTGCTTCGGGCTGGCCGAGGCGGGCATCGTCCAGGTCGCGCTGGCCCCCAGGGCCGTTGCGCAGAAGAGCCCCACCCGAACCTGCCACGTCCGCGAACGTCGAACTGCTGATCCTCGCATGATCCCCCCCGGGTTCTGGAGATCCGCTCAGCCTGGAACTGGTCGGATCCCGCCATAATTCGTTATCGGCCGTTTCTTAGCAGCAGCGAGCGAATGCCGCAAGGGTTGTTCGCAGACGCCGCCGCCGCTCGTTCAGCGCCAGATGTGGGTGCGGCGGGCGGAGGCGTCGACCACGGCGACGCGGTGGTCGGCCAGCTGCAGCTGACCGTTGACCGTGCCCACCTGCTCGTAGCCCTCGACGATGGGCAGGCACGGGCTGGAGCCGAGAAAGGCGAGGTAGGCGCGCAGGCCGGCGTCGGGGTCGTCGACCGCCAGCTCCCAGCGGAGGAGCGGCTCGACCATCCGCCACTCGACGCTCCCGATGCGCATGCGGTCCCAGTTGCTGGGCGGCGGTCCGGCCTCGTCGGTCTCGTGAACGGCCCGGCCACGGGCGAGGCTGACCGTCAGGCGGACATGGCGGTCGGCGGGGGTGACCACCAGGCTGGCTCGCAGGACGAGCCCGCTGGCCACGTCGTCGACCTCGACCGTGACCTCGTCCCGGTCGACGCCCGGCCGCAGCCACTCGTCGAGGTCGGTGATCGCCATGGTCCCGCACGCTACGCACCGGGCCTAGGGTTCGAGTGGTGGCATCGGGGCGGCGGTCCCTCGGGCAACGGTCGATCGATCCGAGTGCCTGGGTGGTCGAGGCGGCGAAGGCGCACATGCGGCCCGGCGAGCTGCTCGTCGCCCAGATCTCCACCAGATCGCCCCAGCGTGCGATGGCCGAGGCCCTCGGCTCGGCGGCCGCCGACGGGGGCGCCGGGTCAGCACTGCAGGTGGGCGCCATGGGCGCGGCTGGCGTCATCGGCGGCGAGGGCCTCCGGCGCCTGCTCTTCGGCCGGCGCCGTCGGGCCTGACCAGCCGGGGCGAGTGGCGTCAGCCGGCCAGCGAGAGGGTGACGGCGCCGGCGGCGATCGCCTCGGCCACGGCGGGGGCGGCGGGCTCGGGGACGGCCACCGTGGTGCCGCTGTCGTCGACGGCCAGCACCGAGGCGGCGGCGACGACGACCTCGCCGGCGGCGAGGAGGTCGACCCGCTGACCGGGCTCCAGCGGCGGAGTGCCAGACGCCCGGGGCACGGCCAGCGCCCGGCCGCCGGCGGGCAGGAGGGCGGCCAGGCCGCGTGCGCCGAGGCGGCTGGCCAGCACCACCTCGCCGGGCACCAGGTCGACGCGGGCGGTGAGCCCGGCCGGGTCGGCGGCGGCCTCGGCGTCGGGCACCGCCTCGGCCGGGAGCCGGTCGCGGCGCACGTCGTCGGCGGCGAGCGTGGCCCCGGCGGGGACGGCCCGGGCCACCACCGTGACCTCGATCAGCGGGCCGACGCCCGGCGGGCGAGCCAGCGCCGTCCGGACGGTGGCGAACGTGGCCAGGCCCAGCCCGAGGGCGACGAGGAGGCGGACGAGCGGGATGCGGTGGAAGGGCACGGTTCCCCCAGAGGGCGCGAGCAGACAGCGCAGCGAGGGGGGAGCGATTCTGGCGAGACCGACCCTACCGGGTTTCTGCAGGCTCAGGAGGCGGCGGCGGTACTGCTGCTGCTGCCCTTGTCCTTCTTCGGGGGATCGGCCTTGGGGGCGTCGCTCTTGGCGTCGGCCTTGGGCTTGTCGGCGGTGTCGGAGCCGGCGGAGGAGCCGGAGGAGCCGCTCTCGCTCGACGCCGGCTCCTTCTTGGCGCCGTTCGACGAGGCGCGGCTGTCGTTCTTGTAGAAGCCGCTGCCCTTGAACGAGATCCCGATGCTGCCGAAGACCTTGCGCAGCGACCCGCTGCACGCCGGGCAGGTGGTCAGAGGGTCGTCGGTGAACTTCTGCACGGCCTCGAGGTGCTCGCCGCACTGCTTGCAGGCGTACTCGTAGGTGGGCACCGTGGCTCGTCCTCTCTGGCGTTAGCACTCCGACGTGGTGACTGCTAACAGTACCTTGACCTGGGCATGGCGACGGTGCGCACAGCGGTCATCCCGGCGGCGGGCCTCGGCACCCGCTTCCTCCCGGCGTCGAAGGCCGTCCCGAAGGAGCTGATGCCGCTCGTCGACCGTCCGGCCATCCAGTGGGTCGTCGAGGAGGCGGTGGCGGCGGGCTGCACCCGCGTCGTCCTGGTCGTGGGGCGGGGCAAGGAGGCCATCGCCGACCACTTCGACCGGGCGCCCGAGCTGGAGGCGTCACTCGAGGCCTCGGGGAAGAAGGAGCTGCTCGAGGAGGTGCGGGGGCTGGCCGAGCTGGCCGACGTCGTGACGGTCCGGCAGGGGGAGCCGCGCGGGCTCGGGCACGCGATTGCGGTGTCCCGGCCCGTGGTGGGCGACGAGCCGTTCGCCGTGCTCCTGCCGGACGACGTGTTCTCCCCGAGCCTCACCGTCCTGGCCGACCTGGTGGCCAGCACCGAGGCCAGCGGCCGCTCGACGATCGCCCTGATGCGGATCCCGGGCGCCGAGATCTCGACCAAGGGCGTGGCGGCCGTCGACGGCCGGCGGGTCATCGACGTGGTGGAGAAGCCCCGCTTCGAGGATGCCCCCTCCGACCTGGCCGTGATGGGCCGCTACGTCTTCACCAGCGCCATCTTCGACGCCCTGGATCGCATCGGGCACGGCGCCCTCGGCGAGCTGCAGCTGACCGACGCCATCCGCGTGGTGGCCAAGGGCGCCGAAGGCGTCGACGGCCACCTGTTCGAGGGCGGGTACTTCGACACCGGCAACCACCTCGACTGGCTCTGCTCCAACGTCGAGCTGGCGCTCGACCACCCGGTCATCGGCGGCCCGCTGGCCGATCGCCTGGCCGAGCTGGCCGCCCGCCGGGCCCGAGGCGGAGCGGCGCCGGCATGACGCCGCTGGAGGAGGTGCAGCGCCTGGTGCTGTCGGCGTGCACCCCGCTGGCCGCCGTCGACCTGCTGGCCGCGGACGCCGTCGGCTGCACGCTGGCCGCCGACGTCGTGGCCGCGGAATCCGTGCCGCCGTGGCCGAACACCGGCATGGACGGGATCGCCGTGCGGGCCGCCGACACACCGGGCCGGCTCCGGGTGGTGGGCTACCTGCCGGCGGGCTGTGACCCGGCCGGCTTGCACGTCGGGCGGGGTGAGGCGATCCGCATCATGACCGGCGCACCGATGCCCGACGGCGCCGATGCGGTGGTGCCGGTGGAGGACGTGATCGGCGCCGCCGACTCGGCCGAGGTCGAGGCCACGGTCGGCGTCGAGCCCGGGCGGCACGTGCGGCCGGCCGGAGGCGACGCCGCCCCCGGCGACGTGGTGCTCCCGGCCGGCGCCGAGGTCACCCCGGGGGCGGTCGGCGTCCTGTCCTCGCTGGGCCTGGCCACCTGCCGGGTGGTGCGACGGCCACGCGTCGGCGTCCTGTCCACCGGAGACGAGCTGGTGGAGGGCGGCGGCCCGCTGCGCCCGGGACAGATCCGGGAGTCGAACCGTCCGGCCCTGCTTGCGCTGGTCCGGGCCTGCGGCTTCGACGCCGTCGACCTCGGGATCGCCCGGGACGACGAGGCGTCCATCCGGGGTTTCATCGAGGCGGGGGCGGCGGCCACCGATGCCGTCCTCACCACCGGCGGGGTGTCGATGGGCGACGCCGACCACGTGAAGGGGGTCCTCGACCAGCTGTCGGGTGGCACCTTCGGTTGGTTCCAGGTGGCGATCAAGCCGGCCAAGCCCTTTGCCTTCGGCACGATCGGGGGGACCCCGGTCTTCGGCCTGCCTGGCAACCCGGTCTCGTGCATGGTGTCGTTCGAGCTGTTCGCCCGGCCCGGCATCCGCCGCCGCATGGGGTTCGACGGCTCCCGGCTCTGGCGCCCGGCGGTCACCGCCGTGGCTCCCGACGGCCTTCCCCGGCGCCCCGACGGCAAGCTCCACCTCGTGCGCGTGGCCGCCGAGCAGGACGGCGCCGCATGGCGGGTGCGCGAGCAGGGCAGCCAGGCCTCGAACGCCCTCACCGCCATGGCCGTGGCCGGCGCCCTGGCGCTGGTGCCCGACGGCGACGGCATCCCCCCCGGCGGCACCGTCGCCTGCTGGCTCCTCCGCAGCTGACCCAGAGGTCTCCTTGGGCCGGACCATGGCTTAGCCTGGGCCGATGGCCGAGGCGCTGGTGGACCCCCACGGGCGGACCGTGCGCGACCTGCGGATCTCGGTCACCGACCGCTGCAACCTCCGCTGCACCTACTGCATGCCAGAGGAGGGGATGGAGTGGCTCCCGCGTGACGATCTCCTCAGCTTCGAGGAGCTCGAGCAGGTGGCCCGGGTCTGCGTCGAGCGGTTCGGCTTCACCGGCCTGCGGCTGACCGGTGGCGAGCCCACGATGCGGTCCCACCTGCCGCTGCTGGTGGAGAAGCTGGCCCGCCTCGGGGACCGCAGCCACGACCTGGCCCTCACCACGAACGGCACCACCCTGCCGCTGCTGGTGGCCGACCTGGCTGCCGCCGGGCTGCGCCGGGTCACGGTCAGCCTCGACTCGCTGCACCGCGACCGGTTCGAGGCCATCACCCGCCGAGACCGGCTGGGTCAGGTGCTCGAGGGCATCGACGCCGCCGTGGATGCCGGTCTCCGGCCGGTGAAGGTCAACGTGGTCCTGGTGCGGGGCGTGAACGACGACGAGATCGTCGAGCTGGCCCGGTTCGGGCGCGACCGGGGCGCCACCATGCGCTTCATCGAGTGGATGCCCCTCGACGGGGGGCACGAGTGGGGCGCCGACCGGGTCGTGCCCTCGGCCGAGATCCTGGCCACGCTGAGCGCCGTCTGGCCGCTCGAGCCCCTGACCAGGGGTAGCGCCCCGGCCGCCCGCTGGCGCTACGTCGACGGCGGCGGCGAGGTCGGCGTCGTGGGCAGCGTCACCGAGCCGTTCTGCGCCACCTGCGACCGCATCCGCCTCACCGCCGAGGGGATGCTCCGGGCCTGCCTGTTCGCCCACCGCGAGGCCGACCTGCGCGCCGTCCTGCGGGCCGGGGGCGGCGACGACGCCGTCGCGGCAGCCATCCAGGCCGAGGTCGGCACCAAGTGGGCCGGCCACGCCATCGGCAACGTCTCGTTCCTCCAGCCCTCGCGGTCCATGAGCCAGATCGGCGGGTAGCGGCGCCCGTAGACTTCGCCCATGTCCGATCGCGGCCTCACGCACCTCGACCCGCTCGGCCGGGCCCGGATGGTCGACGTCACGCCCAAGGAGCCCACCCACCGCAGGGCCATCGCCCGCTGCCGGGTGTACATGCAGCCGGAGACCACGAACAAGATCGCCAGCAACGCCGTGCTGAAGGGCGACGTCCTGGCCGTGGCCCGGGTGGCGGGCATCCAGGCGGCCAAGCGCACGCCGGACCTGATCCCGCTCTGCCACCAGCTGACGATCGGCTCGGTCTACATCAACTTCGTGATCGGCGACACCGATGTCGAGGTCGAGGCGACCGTCGAGACCATCGACCGCACCGGCGTCGAGATGGAGGCCATGACGGCCTGCGCCGTGGCCGCCCTCACGATCTACGACATGGTGAAGAGCACCGACCGCGGTGTGTTCGTGAGCGAGCTGGCCCTGTGGGAGAAGGCCGGCGGGAAGAGCGGCGGGTACCGCCGCAGCGACCCGCTGGAGCCCGCAGTGGCGCCGCCGGCACCGGGTGTGGGCATCGACGACACCGACATCGACGGCCTCTGGGACGACGGTGACGGGGATTGACGTCGGGAGGACTAGTCCGCTCGGACTAGTGCGTCGGCGCGAAATGCTGGACTGGCCGGCCGGCTCGGTCTAGGCTCCGCCAACAACAAACGCGGGCCCCTTCGAGCCTGCCACCTGCTTCGCCCCCGCCGCCTCGGCGGCAGTGGGTCCGGGTCGTGGCCATGTCCTGTTGCTCAACCGAAGGAAAACACGCTTTGTCGACTGTTCTGCTGCTCGTCGTGCTCGCTGGTTGGATCGGCGTCGGGTTCTGGTGGTTCGTTACCCACCGGGGCGCCCCGTCAGACGCCATCGGGAGCTTTGCGAGGCAGCTCGGCACCCTCGAGCGCCGCAACCCGGCCATGCCCCCGGCCAACCGCCTGGGCAGCAGTCGCAGCGTCAACGCCTTCTCCACCCAGCGGGCGGCCTCGTCGGCGATGCTCCGGGCGCACATGCAGAAGCGCCGGCGCGACATCTTCGTGGGCCTCGCCCTCGCCACCGGCTCCACCCTGCTGCTCGGCATCGTGCCGCCGCTGCGCCTCCTCTGGGTGGCGAGCCTGGTCTCGGGTGCCCTCCTGGCCGGCTACTGCTACCTGCTGGTGCAGCTGCGCACCCTCGCCGTCGAGCGCGACATGCAGCTGCGGTTCTCCTCGAACCACAACCGGGCTCCGCAGGAGGCGCACCGACCGGTCTACGCCCTGGCGCCCCAGCCGCGCCCCGCCCGCAAGCGGGTGCAGGAGGACGATCTGGTGTACGCCTACAGCGGCGACTCCGCCCTGCGCAACGCCAGCTGAGAGACGAGCCCGCCGGCTCAGAGGCCAAGGCAGAGCCCGGATGGGCCTGCGCTAGCCTGCAGCCGGCCGCGGGGGTGTAGCTCAGTTGGTAGAGCGCGACAATCGCAATGTCGAGGTCCGGGGTTCGATTCCCCGCACCTCCACGCCGGCTTGGTCCCGAATAGGGGCTCCGATGGATCTCGAACGGCACTGATGGAGGGCACGGCGAGCTGAATCGCCGGGGCTTCGTCGTCCGGCGATCCGCTCCGCTCCCGTCGTCTGTGCCCTTCGGGCGCCAGAGGCAGCTCCTGCCGGTGCGCAGGCGCGGCCGAAGCCGTCCGCATCCCGGATGAACCTCGACGAGCTGACGCCGTGCGGAGGGGGAGGGGTCGGCGTCGGCGCATCTTGCTCGACGAACACGTGGGACCAGCCGATCTCGATGCGGTCGTGTCCAGCTTCGCTGAAGGATCACAGCCTTCCCGGGCACCGAGCTCAGCTCACCGGCACCCTGAGGCCTCCGTCTCCTAGGATCCGGCGCGACGGGACACCAACGGAAGGGTGGGGGAATGGCTTCAGTTCGGCCGGCCACGGTCAAGGAGTGCACGGCGATCGTGTCGTACAAGGTCAAGGAGGAGGACGTCGAGACCTTCCTTGACAGCTGGGACAGGGCGCAGGTCTTCCTCAAGAAGCAGACCGGCCACGTCAGCTCCACCTTGCACGGTGCTGTCTCGGCCAACCCGCCGTTCCGGTTCGTGAACGTGGCCAAGTGGAAGAGCGCCGACGCCTTCCGCAAGGCCGTGAGCTCGAGCGGCTACCAGGAGGCCTCCGGAGGCCTCCGGGCCTTCCCGGTCCGCGCCTCGGTCTACGACAGCATCCGCAGCTGAGCCGAGCCCCGTGGGGCGCAGCGCCTAGCGCGGCGAGGCCGTCGGCCCGGAGAGGTCGACGACCTCGTCCGCGTCGTGGCGCCGGGGCCAGTGGAGGAGGGCCAGGAGGGCGCCCACGGGGACGAGGACCAGGGCGGCACCAAGGCCCGACCGGATCAGCCGTGACGATCCTGCACTCCTGCACTCCCGGATGGGACGGGCCTTCTCGATGCCCGCCTCGTAAGGGTTGCGCTTGGCCTGCTGGATGGCGTCGATCTCGGCCGGCGTGAGGAGGGGTGACGGGAGGGGTTTGCGGGCCGCCTCCCACCCGCTCCCGCAGCCGTTCCCGACGTCCCCGAGCGAGAAGGCGATGGCGCCTCCGAGGGCCAGGACGACCAGCACGGCGCAGACGATGGTGATCAGGCGACGGGCGGCGATCAGGCCTGGCGGGAGCTCCATGGGCTGATCGTAGATGGACACATGCCCCCCGCCGCCACTGCTTGTGTTCGTAGGAAGCACGAAAGGTTCGCCGGCCGGTCCTCGCCGGTTGCGCGATCCTTCCTGGCGATGCGCCTGGTGATCGCCCGCTGTGCCGTCGAGTACCAGGGAAGGCTCAACGCTCACCTGCCGATGGCCGTCCGCCTGCTGATGGTGAAGGCCGACGGGTGCGTGTGCGTGCACGCCGACTCCGGGGCCTACAAGCCCCTCAACTGGATGACGGCGCCCAACGTGCTGGTCGAGGAGGCCGACCGCTGGACGGTGACCAACCCGAGGGGCGAGCGGCTCGTCATCGACATCGAGGAGGTGCTGCACGACGTCGAGGAGCCGCTCGGTGACGCTCCGGCGCTGGTGAAGGACGGGGTCGAGGCCCACCTGCAGGAGCTGCTGGCCGGCGACCCCACGGTGCTGGAGGAGGGGCTGGTCCTGATCCGACGCGAGCACGCCACCGACATCGGCCCGGTCGACCTGCTGTGCCGGGCGGCCGACGGCCACACCGTGGTCGTCGAGGTGAAGCGCCGGGGCGACATCGACGGGGTCGAGCAGCTGGCCCGCTACCTCGAGCGCCTGCACCTCGACACCCGCCTGCACCCGCTGCGAGGGGTGTTCGTGGCCCAGCAGGTCGCGCCGCAGGCCAAGGTGCTCTGCCAGGCTCGCGGCGTGCGCTGGGTCGAGGTCGACTACGACCTGCTGCGCGGGGCGCGCCAGCCGGACCTCACGCTCTTCTGAGAGCTACGAGAGGGTCACCGTCGCCCGCACCACGCCCGCCCGCTGGTGGCGGGCGGTGACCTGCAGCTCGGTGCCGGCGGGGGCCTGCACCACCCAATCGGCCCTGGCCCGGTCGGGGGTGCCGTCGTTGGTGGTGGAGAACAGGCCGAGCATCGAGGACCTCAGCGCCCGGCCGCCGAGCTGGCCCAGCTCCTGGCGGCGGTCGCCCGCCACCAGCGTGGCGCCCTCGGGCAGGGACAGCTCGACCTCGACGGGGCGCACGGCCTTGCGGTCCAGCGCCTTCTGCGTCACCTGGGTCGGCAGGTAGCCCGTGTTCTCCACCACCAACCGCACCTTCCACGTGCGGTTCCCTGCCTCCGGAGCCGGCGGGCTAACTCCAACCGGCGAAGCCTCCAGCTGGCGCACCTGCAGCCGGGGCGAGATCAGCGCGTGCCACATGGCCCAGTCGGGGTGGCCCCGGACCTCGGCCTCGAGTCGGGCCGGGGGCGGGTTGTGGAGCCAGGCACCGGTGTCCCAGCCGCCGAGCTCGACCTCGCCCAGCTGCGGGTGCTGCCAGGGGTACCAGTCGACGTAGCCCTCGCCCGGCAGCTCCTCGTCGAGCCAGGCCAGCAGCTTCAGGTCGTCGTCGAGGGGGTGGTCGATCCACCAGTCGATGAAGCCCTTGGGCTCGATGCCGGCGGCCGCCAGCGGGTTCCAGAACTCGGTGGTCCAGGCGTGGACGCCGAGGTGGTCGTAGGCCCAGTCGTCGGCCACGCCGGTGATGACGTCCTTCGGGTCGTAGCGGAAGTCGTGGTACACGCTGAGCGCCGGGTAGCCCGTGAGCTCGGTGGCCTTGGCCCCGATCTCCTTGAAGACCCGGAGGTCGAAGGTCGGCATCTCGTCGTCGGGCTTGTCGCCGTAGGGGCGCAGCTGCACGCCGGAGTAGGTGTGGTACTGGATGAAGGCACAGATGTTCGGGCGGTCGACGATGGCCTGGACCACGGTCCTGACCTCGGGCTCGCTGGTGGGGTAGGGGCCGGCGCCGACCTGGTCGCCGGCCGGGCGCCAGGCCACCGGGTAGTTGCGGTTCATGTCGAGGCCGGCCAGGGCCGGGGCCGCCGGGATGCTCACCCCGTCGTAGCCCTGGATCTCGCCCTCGTCCAGGAGGCGGTAGTACGGGCCGCCACCCTCCTCGGTGGGCCCCCTCGGCACCATCAGCCGGCGGTCCACCCCGCTCTGCTTCCAGGTGCCGTTCTGATCGGGCACGCGCATCGACAGGATGCGCCCGTCGCCGTCGAGGTCCGACTGCACCAGGCCGTCCTGCTGGTCGTGGCGGGGCCACCGCCGCACCGAGGAGCGGACCCAGCGGGGTCGTTCGCCGAGGGCCAGCTCGGCGCCGTCCGGGCCCATCCTGGGCACGACATAGAACGTTCTTGTGTCCACGGCCCTGGTCACCTCGGGGTCGACGCCGTGCCCGCGGAGGAGGCGGTCGAGGAGGTGGAGGGCGGCGGTCGACCCGGTCAGCTCGGTGGCGTGGATGTTGGCGTCGACCCAGATCGCCGGCTTCTCGTCGTGCGGGCCGGTGGCCCGGTTGGTGACCGTGCACAGCCAGATCTCGCGCCCCTCGTGGCTGCGCCCGACCTCGGAGAGCTCCAGCAGGTCGGGGTGCTCCTCGGCCATGGCGTGCAGCACCTCGGTGAGCTCGGGGAAGCGCAGGAACCGGTCGAGCGGGACGTTGGCCACGGGCCGGACGGTAGGTCTCGAACCGGGGCGATCGGCGGGTCGGCCAGACTCATGGTCATGCCCGGACTCCTTGATGGCAAGCGCACTCTCATCACCGGGGTGCTGACCGACGAATCGCTGGCGTACAGCGTGGCCGAGCTGGCGCTCGCCGAGGGCGCTCAGGTGGTGCTCTCCGGGGCGGGCCGGGGGATGGGGCTCACCCGCCGCATGGCGAAGCGGCTCGGCCTCGACGGTGACGCCGACGTCTACGAGTGGGACGTCACCGTCCCCGAGCACGGCCAGGCCGTGGCCGCCGCGCTGGAGGAGCGGTGGGGCAGACTCGACGCCGTCCTCCACGCCATCGGCTTCGCCCCGCCCTCGTGCCTGGGAGGCGGGTTCCTCGAGGCGCCGTGGGAGGACGTGGCCGTGGCCCTGCACATCAGCGCCTTCAGCCTGAAGGAGGTAGCCGGAGTGCTGGCCCCGCTGCTCAAGGCGGGCGGAGGCGGTTCGGTCGTGGCCCTCGACTTCGACGCCACCGTGGCCTGGCCGGCGTACGACTGGATGGGCGTGGCCAAGGCCGGGCTCGAGTCGTGCGCCCGCTACCTGGCCCGTGACCTCGGGGCGCAGGGCACCCGGGTCAACCTGGTGGCCGCGGGCCCGGTGAAGACGATGGCGGCCAAGAGCATCCCCGGCTTCAAGAAGTTCGAGGAGCGGTTCCAAGAGGTGGCCCCGCTTGGCTGGGACGTGGTCGCCGACGCCAAGTCGGTGGCCCGCACAACGGTGGCCCTGCTCTCCGACTGGCTGCCCAAGACGACGGGCGAGATGATCCACGTCGACGGCGGCTTCCACGCCATGGGGGCCTGAGCCGGTGGGCGGGAAGGTCGTCCTCGTCACCGGGGGCAACCGGGGCATCGGGATGGCGATTGCCAAAACGTTTCAGGAGCAGGGCGATCAGGTGGCGATCACGGTGCGGGGCGAGCCGGTCGAGGGCTTCACGTCGGTGCGCTGCGACATGACCGACACCGCGTCGATCGACGCCGCCGTCAGCGAGGTCGAGGAGAAGCTCGGCCCGGTCGAGGTGCTGGTGGCCAACGCCGGAATCAGCAAGGACGGGCTGCTCATCAGCACCAAGGAGGACGACTTCGCCGCCGTTCTGGACGCCAACCTCACCGGTGCCTTCCGGATCAGCAAGCGGGTGGCGCGAGGGATGCTGAAGCAGCGGCGGGGCCGCATCGTTCTGATGTCGTCGGTCGTGGCGCTCCTCGGCTCCGGCGGCCAGACGAGCTACGCGGCCTCCAAGGCCGGTCTCATCGGCTTCGGGCGCAGCCTGGCCCGCGAGCTCGGCAGCCGGGGGATCACGGTCAACGTGGTGGCGCCGGGATTCGTGGACACCGACATGACCGCAACCCTGGGGGAGGAGCGGGTCGCCGCCCTCAAGGCCCAGATCCCGCTCGGCCGCACGGCCACGCCCGAGGAGGTCGCCGCCGTCGTCCGGTTCCTGGCCAGCGACGAGGCCGCCTACGTCACCGGCGCCGTGATCCCCGTCGACGGCGGCCTCGGGATGGGCCACTGATGAGCGACCTCCCCAAGCCCATCGATGTCCTGCCCCACCGGGACCCCTTCCTGCTCGTGTCGGAGATCACTGAGCTGGTGCCGGGGGAGCGGGCCGCCGGGCGGTGGCGGCTCACCGGTGACGAGGCCTTCTGGGCCGGCCACTTCCCGGGACGACCGACGCTGCCGGGCGTGCTGATGGTGGAGTCGCTGGCCCAGCTGGGCGCCATCGCCCTGCTCACCGACGACCGGTTCGCCGGCAAGCTGCCGCTGTTCGGCGGCATCGACAAGGCTCGCTTCCGGCGGCAGGTGGTCCCGGGCGAGGTGCTCGAGCTGTCGGTCACGCTCGACCAGCTGAGCGGCGTGGCCGGCAAGGGCAGGGGCATGGCCACCGTCGACGGGCAGAAGGCCTGCTCGGTCGACCTGCTGTTCGTCTTGGCCCGCTCCGACTGAGAGACCTTTGGGGTGATGGAAGGTCTCGCCCCTGCGGTGCGTCAGAGATGGCGTGAACCGATACCGACTCCGCCCGGCTCGGGTTGACTGATGGCCGTGGCGACGATGCCGGCCTCCGGGCCGCTGCGCATGCTGGAGGGCGCGCAGGCTGGTGACCAGCACGCCTTCGGCCTGCTCCTACGGAGCCACGACGAGCGCATGCGGGCCCTGGCCTGGAAGCTGCTCGGCGACCGCGACCGCATGGACGACGCCCTGCAGGACGCGTACCTGAAGGCCTGGCGCTCGCTCGGCTCCTTCCGCGGCGACGCCGACTTCGGGACGTGGTTGTACCGCATCACCTACAACGCCTGCATGGACGAGCTGCGGCGGGGGGCGCACCGGCCCACGCCGTACGACTGGAGCGCCACCGGCGAGCAGCCCGCCGTGCGCGGAGCGGGCCCCGAGCGGCACGCCGTGGCGTCCGACTCGGTCGAGCGCCTGCTGGCCACCCTCCCTCCCGACCAGCGGGCCGTCGTCGTCCTGGTCGACGGCGAGGGCTTCGACAACCAGACCGCCGCCGGCATGCTCGGTGTGCCCGTCGGCACCGTCGCCTCGCGCCTCTCTCGGGCTCGAGCGACCTTGCGAGCCGGCATCCGGGAGGAGGAACGATGAGCGATCGACCCACCACCTCCGACGGAGACGCCGGTCAGCCCGACCCCACGGTGACCTTCGCCCTGCGGGCCATGGCGCCGCCCGAGCACGGCGACGCCTTCTGGGACCGGCTCGAGGCCTCGCTGCGAGCCGAGCCCGTCACCCCGACCCAGGCCGTCCCCCTCGTGGCTCCGCCCCCGCCGCCGCCGCCGCTGCTCGCCGAGGTCGTCCCGCTCCCGGCCTCAGGGAGGTCCCGGCCACCGGCACAGTGGATCGCCGCCGCCGCCGCCGTGCTTCTCGTGGCCCTGGCCGCGGCGGTGCTCGTCAGGTCGCCCGACACCGACGTGAAGACCACCCCTGCGGCCCCCGACACCACGGTT
>JBKJUI010000493.1:0-6069 GCA_046590775.1 Acidimicrobiales bacterium | reverse complement strand
CCTTTGCCGCCTACGGCGACGACGTCGAGCCGGCCGGCTTGGCCTCCCCCTGCGCCGCCTCCCTCGGCGTGGCGCCGGACGCCGCCGGCCTGGTGGACCACGAGGGCCTGGGAGACGCCTGGGAGCGCACTGCCGGCGGGATCTCGATCATCGAGGCCCTCCTCGCCGAGCTGGCCGGCCCCCCCGCCGAAAGCTGAAGGCGAGCGAGCCGGCGTGGGCCGAGCGGTCCACCAGGTGCACCGCAGCGGTGGAGCGGCGCCCGGTCACCTGTGAGGGGGTCCTTCCCCATCGTCGCGCCAGACGGGGTCGCGCACCGCGTCGAACAGCACGTCGAGCGGTTCGCCCCGTATGGCGGCGAAGGCTCCGGGGCCCCACCGCTCGAACCCGGCGAGGGGCGACGGCAGCCCGTCCTCGGGGAACCAGCCCACGTCCCTCGTCTCGAGCGGGTGGGCGCACAGCTCGCCGCCGGTGGCCCGGCAGTGGAACACCAGCGAGTAGAGCGGCACCGACGTGAACCCGAGGCGGAGGCCGTCGAGGACGGCGATGAGCCGCACCGGCTCACACGTGACGCCCGTCTCCTCGTGGACCTCCTTCACCGCCACCTCGGCCGGCGAGTAGCCGATGTCGGCCCAGCCGGTGGGGTAGAGCCACACGCCCGAGTCGGCCCGCTGGACGAGGAGGAGCCGGCCCTCGTCGTCCCCGACCACGGCGCCGATCGCCACCTTGGGGGTGACGTAGCCCGGGACCCCGGAGCCGACTCCTCGAAGCCACTCCGCCTCGTAGGCCTGCCTCCTGCCTCCGGAGCCGGCGGGCTCGGCCAGTGTCTCCTCCTCGGCGGCGGCACGGATGTCGGCCGCCACCTTCAGGACCTCCTCGAAGCGCTCCTGCTCGTACAAGCTCTCGGTGAAGCCCAGCCCGGTCCGGGCGATCCCGGCCAGGGCCTCGCTCCAGCGCAGGAGGTCAGCCCGGCCGGGGCCATCGTCCGGGGGGGCCGCCACGCCGGCAACCTACCTGTGGCCGACCCGGCCGGGAGCCGCCGCCGCTCGCGCCGACCGACGACGCACCACCGCCAAGGCGAGTGCGGCCACGGCGGCCACGATGATGCCGCCGCCGATGGCCAGCCGAGGCCCGAGGCCGCCGCGCTCGGCCTGCGGGATGGCGGAGGGGTCGGGCGTCCAGCTGCTGGCGCCCTGGAGGGTCACACGACGGCCGCCCAGCTCGATGGGCACGCTCCAGGAGCCCAGGACGACGGGGGTGGGTGAGGCCAGCACGTCCTCCGGCGGCACGCCTGGCTGGTAGGCGGCCCGAGGCTCGAGCCAGGTCACCGTCGACGCCTCGGCGATCCGCTGCCAGGCCGGCGCCGCCGGCACCGGCGAGGGTCCGGCCGCCCCGCCTCGCGCCGCGGCCGTGAGCCCCCAGGTGGGGCTGGCCTGGTTGGCCTCGGTGCCCGAGGTGGTGAAGCGGAGCATCGGCTCGCCGCCCTCGCCGAGCACGACCACAGGGCCGGCGCCGACCGCGGCCGAGGCGTCGAGCACCACGGCCGGGACCCGGCCGCTGGCCACCGAGACGACGAGCCCCGTCCCCGCCAGCGCGCTCTGGTCCACGGTGGCGGTGACCGCGCCGGCCAGCCGGGTGAGCTGGCGGTGGCCGAGGAGCTCGACCGGCCGGCCGCCGATGCGGAGGGGCACCCGCCAGTCGCCGAGGCGCACCACGGCCTCCTGCCCGGAACGAGTGGGAGAGGCGAGCCGCGAGGGGTGGAGGCGGTGGTCGAACCAGCCGTAGCTGCGGCCGTCGCTCACCTTCTCCCACCGGGCCGGCCCGGCGGGGACGGCCGGGGAGGCTTCGGGCGGCTCGGGCCGCTGCACCTCGTGCCACGTCGCCGACGCCAGGTTGGCGAAGGTGCCGGCGGGGCCGATGCGGAGGAAGGCCTCGCCCCCGTCGGCCAGCACCTCCACCTCCTCGTCGTCGCTGCCGAGGAGGAGCTGGTCGGCGGCGCTGCGCACGACCTGCACCCGGACGGCGGGCGGGAGCTCGGGCACGGCCCGATCGAACACCGTGGCCGTCCCGGGTGACTCCTCATGACCGGCGGCCGGCCGGGCCGCTACGGCCAGGCCGGCCGTCGCCACTGTGGAGGCGACGGCCAGCAGAATCGCACGGCCCCGGCCGGGCACTACCGCTTCCGCGAGGAGGGCAGGATCGCCGGAGGCAGGCTGAACAGCGGGTTGGCCAGCCCGGCCAGGCCGGAGAAGATCGGGGCCGGAGCCGGGGCCGACCGCAGCGGGGCCAGGCTGGTGGGCGCTCCGACGTTCACCTGGGTGGCCACCGACGGGATCAACCCCTTGTCGGTGCGCTTGTTGACGAACAGCATGTACGGCCCGGGGGGCAGGACCGCCCGGTTCGCCGGCACCGCCACCTCGAGGCTGTTCTGGCCGACGTTGGTGACGGCCAGCTCGACCGAGCGCTGGTCACCGTCGATGAGGTGGGTCTGGGCGGCGTTGCGGACCAGCGTCACCGACTGGATGTCCTTGGCGTCGGGCGTCGGCACGGTGATGGTGCGGCCGAGGCCGAGGTCGGTGGCCATCGGCCCGATGGTCGGGCGGGCGCCCCAGGACAGGTAGGGCGGGCTGAAGACCTCGAAGCTGGCGTCTTTGGTGTTGTTGGCGAACTCGCGGATCCCCGGGATGGCGGGCAGGGTCAGCTGCTTGTTGTAGAGCGCCGGGATCGGGTCGTGGCCCCCGATCAGGACCCGCCCGTCGGGCAGCAGGACGGCGTTGTTGTGGTAGGTGCGGGCCTGCTTGGCCGTAGCCATCTTCTGCCACGTCCCGCCGGTCAGGTCGCCGTTCGGCGTGAACATCTCCACCTGGCGGATGGGCGCCTCAGTGCCCGGGCCGACCACGTGGTCGACGTCGCCGCCCGAGGTGATGAGCACCTGGCCGGTGGGCAGGCTGACCCCGGTGCCGTACCAGCGCGGCCGGGCCAGGCTGCCGGCCGAGAAGGAGGTCAGCGACTCGCGGCCGCCAGAGGTGTCGACCTTGTCGATGCGGGTGGAGTCGGTCGGCAGGTAGCTGCCCGGCGAGGTGCCGAGGACGCCGCCGGCCGTGACGAACGACGCCGAGGTGTAGGGGGCGCGCAGCGGCAGCATCTGCTGGAAGCTGGAACCCCGGAACCCGGGCAGCGCCGGGGCGCGGAGGCCGGCCTTCAAGAGCTGGGGCAGGTTGGTGCCGGGGATGCCGAGATCGGTCCAGCGCTGGGCTGCGGGGTCGTACACCGAGGCGACGTTCCACAGCGCCTCGTCGTAGGACTGGCCCGCCGGGTTGAAGGCCTGGCCGGCGGCGCCGTAGAACACCTTGCCGTTGGGCAGCAGGTGCAGGCGGGGATACAGCGGCAGGGTCTTGTCCGCCGTCGACGGGTTCAGGGCGAACTGCCCGCTCGCCGGGTCGAACGTCTCGGTCTGGCGCACGTTGCCGCCCGAGTCCAGCGGACGGTCGGGATACACCGGCTTGATCAGCTTGGTGACGCCGCTGGCGAGGAAGATCCGGCCGTCGGGCAGGGTCACCTTCGAGGGGTACCAACGGCCGAAGTGCATCTGGCCGAGGGGCCGCCACGTGTTCGTGGCCGGGTTGAACTCCCGGGCCAGCTTGATGCCCTCGAGCTCGATCAGGCCGAGCCCGGGGGCGATGCGGGGCTCGGCGTAGTAGTCGGTGCCCCCAAAGGCGACCACCCGGCCGCCGGGCAGCAGCGCCTGGTCGCTGCAGAACAGCGACGCGTCGGTGCTGGGGTCGTTCTTGTTGTTCGACCCGGGGAAGAGGGGCTGCTGCGGGGTCGACGGGAAGGCCGCCCCCGAGGGGGTCGGGGTCTGCCAGGACGAAGCCGACGGCTGGGTCCCGTTGAGCCGGACCACCCGCGACTGCGCGTCTCGCACCAGGTCGCCACCCTCCAGCAGGGCCTGCACCTTCGGGTCGCCGGTGCCGTCGAGGGCGCTCCAGTACAGGACCCGGCCGTCGGGCAGGTTCACCATGGTGGCTCCCGGCGGTAGGCAGTCCTCGAGCCCGTTCGGCCCCGGACGGCACCCGGCCGTGCCCGGCCGCGAGAACGCGTCCTCCCGGAACGGGGCGCTGAACGAGCCCAGCCGGGCCGCCTCCCCCTCGGCCCGGGCAGGAAGCAGGGTCGAGGCGCCCACCAGCCCCACCCCCGCCGCCACGGTCACCAGGACGTGTCGCACGCGCATCAGGTCCCCCCAACGAGATCCGAGGCTCTGCTCGGTCAGGAAAAGCATGGTACGGGTGCCTGCGACCCTATGACTAGTCCCCGACGACTAGTCCTTCGCCGTGCTGACGGCCCGGGCGGCGGCGGCGGCCTTGCGGGCGGCGATGGCCACGGGGTCCCACAGCGGGCTGAACGGCGGGGCGTACCCCAGGTCGAGCTCGGCCACCTGGTCACAGGTCATCCGGGCGGTGAGGGCGGTGGCGACCACGTCGATCCGCTTGGCCGCGCCGGGGCCCTGCCCGACGATCTGCGCCCCCAGCAGACGAGCCGTGCGGCGCTCGGCCACCACCTTCACCCGGATCGGGCCGGCCGCTTCGAGGTAGCCGGCCGCGGTGGTGCTCTCGATCGTGGCCGAGACCGCCGAGAATCCGGCGGACGTCGCCTCGGCCTCGTTGAGCCCCGTGCGCCCGACCTCGATGTCGCACACCTTGGTGACGGCCGTGCCCAGGACGCCGTCGAAGGTGGCGTACCCGCCGCCGAGGTTGGTGCCCGCCACCCGGGCCTGCTTGTTCGTGACCGTGCCCAGGGCCACGTAGACCTCTTGCCCGCTGACCAGGTGGGTGCTGGTGCAGCAGTCGCCGGCGGCGAAGACCGCCTCGTGGCTGGTGCGCTGACGGCGGTCGACGCGCACGGCGCCGGCGGCGCCGGTCTCGAGGCCGGCGGCCTCGGCCAGCTCGGCGTTCGGCGCCACCCCCATGCCGAGGACGACGAGGTCGGCGGGCAGCGGGCCGGCGGCGGTCAGCACCGATCCGGGCTCGAAGCCGACCACCTCGACCCCGCAGCGCACGGTGATGCCGAGGCCGCGCATGGCCGTGGTCACGTGGGCGCCCATGTCGGCGTCGAGACTGGTCATCACCTCCGGGGTGTTCGTGACGATCGTGACCGTCGCCTTCCGGCGCACGAACGCCTCGGCCACCTCGAGCCCGATGTAGCCGGCGCCCACCACGACCACCCGACGGATGCCGCCGTGCGCCCAGGCCGGCGGGTGGTTGAGGTGGCGCAGCAGCTGGGCGGCGTCGTCGAGGGTCTGCACCCCCGCGACGAAGGGAAGGTCGATCCCGGGCAGCGGCGGCCGGAACGGGCTGGCCCCGGTGCCGAGGTGGACGAGGTCGAAGCCCAGCTGGAACGTGCGGTTCTGCTCGAAGTTGCGCACCTCGACCTTGCCGGCGTCGAGGTCCACGGACATGGCCTCACACCGCATCCGCACGTCGATGCCGAGGCTGTCCCGCAGCTCCTGGGGGCGGCGCACCACCAGGTCCTCGAGCGCCCCCACCTCGCCGCCGATCAGGTAGGGGATCCCGCATGCCGAGTAGGAGGTCCAGCGCCCCCGTTCGAGGGCCACCACGTCGAGGCTCGGATCCTGGCGGCGGGCCGACGCCGCCGCGGCCATCCCGCCTGCATCCCCGCCGATCACCACCAGCCGACCGCCCACAGGCCGAACCTAACCGAGGCCGATGCCCGGCCCGATGCCAAGGTCAGAGGCGCTTCTGGAGGACCACCTGCTCGGCCCAGGGGGCAAAGCCCAGGGCGTCGTTGATGGCGAGCATGTGGGCGTTGGTGCCGGCGTTCTCGGTGCGGACCTCGACGGCACCCTCGACGGTGGCCAGGACGCGCAAGAGCATGGCGCCCTTCAGCCGCTGGCCGAGGCGGTGACCGCGATGACCGCGTGCGACCGCCGTCCCCCGCTGCCACACGACGGTCGGCCCCTCGGGATCCCAGCGGACGGTCGTGAACCCGGCCCCCGCCCCGGTGGCCGAGTGCACGGCGAGCATCGTCACGCGCCGCTGGCCCGACGCCTCGACC